>CAMYNE010000734.1 GCA_947259675.1 uncultured Pirellulaceae bacterium | reverse complement strand
AGCCCAAAACCAGCTTGGGCAGGTAGTCAGCAAAATAGCGCGCGATAGAATCAGTGCGTGAGATAATAAAAATTGGCGTTTCTCATCGTTAATATTCGTCAACTAAGCGGAGTTGTGGTGTCATTATTCGAAAACAGTGAGTACGAATATCGAGATACGTTTTTTGTTTTTCTCGATCCCGAAAATCGACCCAGCAGCGATAAGATTCAAGCTTGTTTTGCTGAACTCGGACCAAAGTACGAAGCTGAAGATGCCAAATCCGATAATGGTGATTTCGAGTCAATCACGGTCAAGTCGCCTTACGATTTTTCTGCGATGGACATCACTTATGTCGAAGGTGAAGAAGTGACCGCTCAAATCTCCGAATTAATGGAAGAGTTCAAAACCATGACGTTGGTCGGCGACGATCACAAGAAGTTGGGCAAATTTAAGACTGCCGGTGCTCGGTTTGACATTTTTCATTTCGAAAAGATCCAAAGCGGAGAACAGGATTTCCTTGATCCCGGCGGGTTACTGATCGTCCTTGAAAAGCTGACCGAGCTTTGTGATGGGGTCGGTTTGGATCCGCAATCTCAAACTCTAATGTAGTGGTGCTGGGTTTATTGCCTTGCGACTTCGCGAGCAGGAAAAATCGGTCGCCGGTCCATCGCCTGAACGCGGTCAAACCGGGTCGTTTTTCCGTCGTCCCGATCCCCGGATTCTCGGCGCTGTGGTAACCTGAAGGCTTGAATTCTGTTTGCTCTCCAACTGTTACATCAAACATGCAAGCCAAAGATTTCAAAACTGGTTCTGTTCTTGTGTACAACGATTCTCCGATCATCATCGAGAAAATCAGCGTTCAAAGCCCGTCGGCTCGGGGTGGGACTACGATTTACAAGTTTCGTGCCCGAAATCTAATGACCAAACAAAAGGTTGACTTGGCGTTAAAAGGAACCGAGTCGTTGCCGGATGCCGATTTTGAAAAACGCAGCGTGAAGTTGATGTATACCGACGCGAGCCACATGCACTTCATGGATCAGACAGACTATCAGCAGTACAGTCTGCCCATCGAAGATATTGAAGAAGAGTGCAAATACATCACCGAGAATCTTGAGGGCATCGTGGGGATGATCTCCAACGAAGGATGCGTCGGCGTGCAACTCCCGGTTGCCGTTGAGCTCGTAGTCAAACAATGCGATCCGGGAGTCAAAGGCAACTCAGCCACCAGTCGCACCAAGCCTGCGATTCTCGAAACCGGGCTCGAAATTCAAGTTCCAGAATACTTGAAAGAAGGTGAAACGGTCAAAGTCGACACCCGCTCCGGCGAATTCCTTTCGCGTGCCTAGTACGAAAGCATGGCACGGTCCAGTAGTGCCCACGCCGTAACGGACCGTAGACCCAAAAACTAAAACGATCGGCGCAGATGGATGGTCTGTTAAGCTCCTTGTACGTAGAATTTCTGGAACTCAGTGTTCTGGGCCGCCAAATTGTGGTTTGCTGCCCCGATTCCATAAACTAATCCACCAGCATCTTCCGAGTCTGCGTAGCTGAATTGATGAGATTTCATTTTGCACGGTTGTATTCTCACCAATCCATCTACGACGCCGGAAGTTAAAGCCAACTCGTTTTCTCTTGCACAATTGCCGACCAATGACCGTCCATATCCCCGTTTTGCTCAACGAATGCCTCGAGGGCCTCAACGTGAAGTCCGGTGGTGTATACGTTGATGGCACGTTGGGAGGCGGCGGACACCCGGGACGCACCGCAAGGCGACACGGTGACCAAGGCCGATCTCGCCAGGAAGACACAGAACCCGATCAGCGACCTGATCAGCCTGCCGATCCAGAACAACACCGGCTTCAACTACGGCTACGACAACGACGTCCAGAACGTCACGAACATCCAGCCCGTGTACCCGGTCTCGCTCAACGAGAACTGGAACCGGATGTGGCGCATCTACGGCCCACTTCAAGCCTGGTACGACAAGGCCCGGCGGCCGAGCGAGATCGAGCGGGTGGACGAATGAGGAGCACCGCAACCCGGCGAAGTCACGGCGCCGGGCACGGTGTGCCCAACGGAGGAGGTCGAGCGGTGGAAGTGCAGCGGCAACCGTTGCCGATGGTCCGCACGAAGCTCCACCGCCCGCCGGTGACCGCGGACCTCGTGTGCCGGAAA
>CAMYNE010000733.1 GCA_947259675.1 uncultured Pirellulaceae bacterium | reverse complement strand
TATGACTATTGGAAAACGCTGCCCGAGAACGATCGTCCTAGACTTTATTTACAAGGTCTAAGTCTCGGGTCACTCGGTAGCGAAGTATCGGCGGACCTGTTCAAAAAAATCGAAGCCCCGATCCATGGTGCTCTCTGTAGCGGTCCGCCCTTTCCGAGTTCGCAAAGGTCAGAGATCACTGCAGCAAGAAATGCTGATTCGCCACAGTGGTTGCCCACATTCAAAGATGGCCGTTTGGTTCGTTTTACAAATCAATTCAGCTCGCTTGATCCCCAGCAACCCTGGAGTCCGATTCGCAATGTTTACCTTCAATACGCGAGCGACCCCATGATATTCTTCTCGCCGAACCTCGTCTTTAGAAAACCGAATTGGATCTACGGTGAGCGTGGTCCAGATGTTTCACCACATCTGAAATGGTACCCGATTGTGACATTTTTGCAGATCGGTTTTGACTTACCCATGGCGACCAGTGTCCCAGATGGCTACGGTCACAATTATGCACCTGCCGATTATATTGACGCGTGGATTGCGGTAACGGATCCACCAAACTGGTCCGACGAGGCGACCGAGCGATTGAAAGTACTGTTCGAGCCGAAAGATTGATCGCCGCTTCAGGTCAAGCAAACCATTGTCGGACGATGCTTGCGCTGACGACCCAGTCACAACGCACCGGCTCGAATTCCCGACCCGCGAGGCGAGTTTTCAGAGAATCGTAATTGGCCCGGTGAATCTTGTTGTTTCCGTGTACACTATGCTGTTTTAATCCCTGAGCCGAATGCGCTATCGTCGGGCACCGGTTGAAATTTCGCCCGCACACAGATACCGAACCAGCGTTTCCGGCTCGAACTGAATACCCGAGGTTAGCACCTAAGGCTCTGGAGAATCAAGATGAAAGTGCGTTTCGCATGCTGCTTGGCAGTTGTGTTTATTATTTTGGGAGATCCACTTGGGGCGCAGGATACGGACAAAACCAGCTCCGCTGAAAAGTCAATCCAAAACGCGATCGATTCATTCGTTGCATCATTTAATCGCGCTGATTCTGCTGCATTAGCTAATCATTGGAATAGCGACGGCGAACTCACGACTGTGGCGAACGAAACCGTTCAGGGACGAGCTGCCATTGAAACTTCCTTTAAGAATTTTTTCGCCGCCAATCAGGGCGTTCGAATCGAGGTTTTGGAACCCAGTATTCGGTTGCTCTCGCCCAATGTCGCCATCGAAGAGGGAGCAGCGCGTACGATCCGGCCAGATCAGGAACCGGTCGAAACAAATTATACGGCGGTTCACGTTAAGCAGGGCGACACTTGGAAGCTGGATAGCCTTCACGAAACCGAAGTGATTAAGACGAGTTCCCACTATGAACAACTTAAGGAATTGGATTGGTTGATCGGCTCATGGGTCGACCAAGACGAAGACGCGACCGTCGAAACCACGTGTGAGTGGACTAAAAACCAGAATTTCATTTCTCGGACGTTCAAAATCGCTACTTCCGATGGTGAGGAACTCGAAGGCACACAGGTGATTGGCTGGGATCCAAGCCGAAATACAATTCGTTCGTGGATGTTTGACTCGGCGGGCGCATTCGGCGTGGGAATCTGGACTCGAAACGGCAATCAATGGACCGTTCGCGTGCTGCAGACGTTACAGGACGGGGAGACGGCATCGGCGATCAACGTGATTACTTACGTCGATGAAAACAGTTTCAAATTCAAATCAACGAATCGAGAAATCGATGGGGAACTGTTGCCCAACGTTCCAGAAACTGTCATACATCGAAAATAGACTTTCCCCAACTTTGCTCATTTGAGAATAAACTCTGTCGGAGATGAGAGATGAGATATGCGTTCCTGGCCCTGGTTTTTTTGTCATTGATTTTGTTTACGTGTAGTGATGTGCTTGCCCAACGTGGTGGGGGACGTGGTCATGGTGGTGGCGGTGGTGCCCGCTCGTCCCCCAGTCGAGGCCCATCTATGAGCCGACCGTCGCGCTCGACCATTGGCAATGTACCCAACGTCGGTATTCAGCCCAACATTGGTAATCGACCCAATGTTGGTAATCGGCCCAATATTGGAAATCGACCCAACGTTGGAAATGAACTAAACGTCGGAAATCAACTTGGAGTTGGCCTGCAGGGAGAACGCATTAGACCTGCAA
>CAMYNE010000732.1 GCA_947259675.1 uncultured Pirellulaceae bacterium | reverse complement strand
AATTATTGAACGTTTTTCGCTGTACCTTTCTATTTCCTGACGACTCGCCAAACAAAACCAGTGCGCGGGGGCAATCTCAATTGGGCTTTTCCATCGACTACTGTCGCAGCTGTTCCTTTCATTGAGACGCCAATCGCAGGAACAAGCTTCGCGTCGTCTGCGATATCAAACTCAATTGACGTCGCATTATTGCCGCGGTTCAAAGCGACGATCATCGTGTCGCCTTCATGAGTACGTTGAAAAGCAATCGATCGCGATGCGTCATCCGTTGCCAAAACCTTGAAGTCACCTCGTCGCAATGGTTCGTTTTCGCGTCTTAAGCGAATCAAGGATTGATAATCGTCATGCAAACCTTGATCAAATTTGATCGATCGGCTGGGTCGTGAAGGCAGGGCTTTGCCGTAAGGGCCTTTTTTTCGCGGCGCGTATTTGAATTCGGGCCAGACCATCGGCATTCGATCATCTGGATCGTCGGCTCCATCCATCCCCGCTTCGGTTCCATAATAAATCATGGGAGAGCCCACGAATGTCATCTGAAACAGTGCCACCAACCTTTGAATCTCGCGGGAGTTCTCATTGGGGCGCGAAACATCATATTCCGCAAAATGCCGGGGGCTGACTCGCTCGCCTACGTCATAGTCAAATCGGTTGGCATTCATGTAGGGACGCTGATGCGCTGCGTTGACGATCATCGATGCGAGCCGATCCGTGTCGTGCGAGTCGATCAGGTTTTGAAGTGCGAATTGAACTTCCTGTGGATGAGTTGCCATGCGTTCCGTCAGTTGCCTTGCAAACGCTGACGCCGGCAGTTTACCGTCGATGAGAAATCCTTTGACAGGATACGCGAACCCGTGATAGTTCATCGTCGAACTGAATCCACAGTCCGCAAGGTAGTCGCCTGCGTCGTCCCAGATTTCGGCAACGGTGAAAGCCGCTGGATTGATTTTGCGGACTTCAGTATTCCAATCGCGCCAGAACTGATTGGGCACTTCGTTGGCAACATCCAGTCGCCATCCGTCAATGCCATCGTCTGGATCGCCATCGCCGTTGGGGTCCATCCATCGCCTGGTCGACTGAAAAACGTAGGCTTTGGGTTTCGGATGCAAATCCGTTCCGTCCTGGTTGTTGGCGAACTCGGGCAACGTATCGACTCCCCACCAACAGGCATATTTGAATTCGTTTTTGGGAGTGCCGGGATCATCAAATTTTTCAATGCTGTACCAATCGAGGTAGAGCGATTTTTCCTGGTTTTTGGCGATGTCGGCAAAGGCCCAAAAGTCGCGTCCTGTGTGGTTGAAGACTCCATCGATGATGACGCGAATCTTTTTTTTGTGAGCCTTCTCGATCAGCGAAAGAAAGAGCTTGTCAGCGGCCGTCCAGTGCCACGTTGCGGGATCGGATGTCTCTTTCGCCATCAGCTCAAAATCGCCTGCGGGATCAGGTCCGAAATGGGGATCGACGTGGTGGAAGCTGTTTCCATCGTATTTATGGAGTGAGCGAGCATAGAAAACGGGGTTAAAGTAAATCGTATTGATGCCCAGCTTGGCCAGGTAATCCAGTTTGTTAATCACACCCTGCAAATCGCCGCCGTATCTTCGATGAAACACACCGTCTTCGTAAAAACTGGCACCCATTTGTTTTTCCCAATCCGCCCGCTCGTACCAGTCGCCCGTCCAGGGAGTGACTTTCCAATTACTCGGTACAACATCGGGAAACTCGAGTGAGTCACGCGTCGGATCGTTTTTGGGATCGCCGTTACAGAATCGCTCGGGGAAGATCTGGTAAAAAATCGCGTCGCGCGCCCAGTCGGGCACTCGCTTGGCCGCTGAAGTTTCATTTTTTTGGGCGGGTCCGTTGTTGGCCGGCGTGGGATCGTACGGTTTAACATTCTGTTTGCTAGACAAAATCAAGGTGCCAAACCCGGACGTATCGTGCCAGGAGTTGTTGGTCGGATCGTTCCATTTGGAAATACTGCTGCGAATTCCTTTGCCGGCATCATTGTTGACTTGAACTTCGAAACCGATTTTCGTTCCGTCTTGGGCTTCGATAGTGCGAAGCGGGATCGCAGCTTCAACCAGGTAGCCGGTTGAAGACTTTCCTTGGATCGGGCAAAATTTTCATCGACAAAAAACTCGACCGAATCCTGTTGCCAATCCGCATCGTTGTTTGCGCTCAGGTTGGCATCTTCAATTTCTGCCAGGACATAAAGATGTTTTGCATCCCAAAGGCAGCGAAATTTTGCCATCGACACTTCATCGATTGGAATTTGCAGCCCGTCGATTACAACTCGATCGGTTTTGGCGATCGGAGCTGTCTGCCACAGGACTTCGATTTCGCCATCAATTTCTGGCGTTCCGGGAGCCGCGTGAAGTTCACGGGTCTTTGTGCTGCCATTTGCCATTGCCAGGCTGGTGGTCAACACGAACGTGACCGCAAAGCAGAGACAGGATTTTAAGACATGGTTCATTTGTGTAATTTCTTTTTGTAAGACATTTGGACTCTCTTAGCCCCGGCATTTCATTCAACCTGATTATTGACGTAGTGGCAGGAGATAGGGCCCAGCACGAGTAGCGTGAGTCCGGGCACGATTTTACGCCGGTTGCCGTTTGCAATCCGACACCGCGTTGGAAACCAGGTTTCCGTGCAGCGAGTCCGGTGACCCACTCGTAATACCCAAAAAAACATCAACTCAGCCGGTTATGTCGAATCCGTACTTCGACATGACTGCTGACTACCGTCATCTAGCGACCATTATCACTCGATTTTGATCAACCTTTGCCTCGTTGCGGATCAACCGGCAAGTCTTCATCGCCACTACCACCTAACAGTCGATCGTATTCCGCTTGATCAACTTCTTTCATCACCGAGGCGGTAAATCCGACCTGGTATTTCCCTTCGGTAGCAGAACTTTCAAAAACGATGGGTTTGGGATTGTCGCGAGGCGTCGCTTTGATTGCGAAACGATATTTCAATGGCTGACCATCGCGTCCCTTGAGCACATCTTCGACTGATCCAGTGACTCCAATCAGCTTCAATTTGTCTGCCGGAAGCGTTTTGGCAAACTCGATCAATTCAGCTTCGTCTTTGGGTCCCACCCATGCGTGCTGACCTTGAAAAACACAGTACAGAGTGGCTGCCCTTTGGACGTTAGTCGCATTCGCTTCTGCGAACAACGCTTCGTCACTGGGACTGCCGCCGCAGCCTGCGAACAGCAACAGGGCAAACACCAGGCAACTATTTTGAATGACTGTCTTCATCTTTTGCTCTCACGTTCGTGTAAAAAAAACTCTGCCCCGAAGTGGGCAGAGTTTGTCGTTGGCAAATCGCTTTAGTTTGTGTCTGACAGTGAAGCGACCGAGCCGTCAGCTCGTTTACCGAGGCGGTTAATTAGCGTGATGTCGGCTGTCATCCTGATCGTAGTCGTTGAACCATCGCCCAGAACTGCAACGACAGTACCTGGGTGAGCGGA
>CAMYNE010000731.1 GCA_947259675.1 uncultured Pirellulaceae bacterium | reverse complement strand
CTTTGATCTTACGTGTATAAATCAATTGTTTGGTTTTCGCATTCCAGATTTTTACCGTTTGATCTTTCGCCGCCGTGGCAATCCATTTGCCGTCGCCCGATTGATCGATCGAAATCACATCCAGCGCATGACCAAACAGAACTTTTTCACTGGAAACAAATTCGGTTCGCAAAAAACGACTTTCCCAGCCATCTTCGGCGTCATCCAGTTTGCCGAGCATTTGCCAGGCCGATTCAACATTGCCCAACTGCCAGTCACTCCAGGCCGACTTCATTCGAATGGCGTGTAGCCGGGACTCGGCCAAGAGTTGAAGTTTGCGTTGCCGCTTCTCGGCGGCACGCGCTGATCGCTCCGCTTGAAACGCGTTTTCCGCTTCGGTCTGGGCTGCGATCGCATTTTGATTGGCGCGTTCACTCTCCTGCAGCGCCCACACCAACGCCGAACTGGTGGCAATAATTCCGCCCAGCAATAACGCAGCAAAACCAACCAGGGAGGCGACCAAACCGCGATTTCTTTTGACGAATTTCTGAAATCGATAGCCGGACGATGGCGGCCGCGCGGTAATTGCTTGATCGTTCAGAAATCTCTCGATATCCATCGCCAGCCCGTTGGCCGTTTCATATCGGCGCTGGCGATCCTTTTCCAATGCTGTCATGACGATCCAATCCAGATCGCCCTTCAGTGTTTGTCGCATTTTTTCCGGTGCAATCTGTCGCTGCTGGCAAATCTCTTCAATGGAATGACTGCTGGAACTCAACCGAGAACTCGGCCGTGGTGGTTCTTTTTCGCGGATAAACTGCAGGACTTCCATCAGCGATTTGTCGACGATGGATTCCTTGGGCAGCGGCGTACTCCCGGTAAGCAGCTTGTACAGCATCGCGCCCAACGAATAAACGTCCGTCCGCGTGTCGATATCCTCGTTGCTCATTTCGGCCTGCTCGGGACTCATGTACTGCACGGTCCCGACGACTTTGCCAAATTCGGTGAACATCGTTTTGTCCGTCAGCTTGTGCTGGTGCTCGAAGGCTTTGGCCAGTCCAAAGTCGATCACTTTGGGAACCGGTTTGCCATCGTATTGGGTCACCAGCACATTGGAATGTTTCAGATCGCGATGGATAATTCCTTTTTGGTGCGCATGTTGAACGGCCCGGCAAACCGGCACCATCAACTCCAGCCTTTCCCGCACACTCAATCGCTGTTGATCGCAATAATCGTTTAATGGAATTCCGTCCACCAGTTCCATTACAAAATAGGGATTCCCGGCGTTTGTTTTTCCGGCGTCAAGAATTTTGGCGATGTTCTGATGATCCATCAGGGCAATTGCCTGCCGTTCGGCTTCGAACCGCGCGATGGATTGTTCCGAATCCACATCGCCACGGATGACTTTCAGTGCCACCAACCGTTTGACTGGTTCTTGTTGTTCGGCTTTCCAAACCGATCCCATGCCGCCTTCGCCGATTTTTTCCAGCAATTTGTACGGCCCGATAAACTCCAGCGGGGATTCATTGTTGGTTCGGGCCCGCGCCTCCACAAATGAATAGTCGCCATCCTTTGTCAACATCGCGGAAGAATGAAAAGCCGTGGCGTCGAGATCACGACTGGTTTCAACACTTCCGATTGATTCCTGCAGTTCGTTGTGAGCAATCGCAACCGCGTCCGGACCCAACTGCATGTAGTCATGGGCATGCGGTTGTTCACCGATTTTTCGACGACTTTCGATATCAACTGGAATCAACGCCGCCAGCAGTTCTTTTTGGTCTGCCTGTCCGGAGCCTGTCAGAAAATCTGCGTCGGTTAGAAAATCTGCGAGAAAATCCGCGATTAATGGCCGATCCTGGCCAGCCCACGCCTCACGAAATCGTGCCTCCAGAGTTTTGATTCGATCTTTGTGGGGCGAAGCCATAGACCAGACGATTTCAAGGACGTGGTTGAGTGAGCTCAGTCGAAGTTGATATTTTAACCACAACGATGATCCCCTGTGCATAAGCTTCCAATGTAATCAAGAGTGCACGCAGCCTCCAAAAACAAAGCATTATCGATGTCTGGGCCAGATTCAGCCCTCGATTCAGCCCTCGATTCAGCCCTCGATTCAGAAAGGTTCGAATTCGAGCAACGCGATACCGCAGTCGTTGTTCGCGGCACGAATTGCCAAATG
>CAMYNE010000730.1 GCA_947259675.1 uncultured Pirellulaceae bacterium | reverse complement strand
CGCGGAAGATTTCAAGCTGAACGCTGAACGACATGCGTGAAAATGCTGGAATAAGGTGATTCGCGATCCGACGGTAACGGCCCTTATTCTATCCGCATGGCAGGGTCGAAGCGACGACACTTCGGGCGCCGCGGCGGGGGCAAACGTCGGTAGAAATCGTCTTGTCCGCTATAATCCTCATCGACCGCCACCGATTCGCTCTTGAAACTTGATGGAATGTCCCAACATCTGTCCACCTCGCATCTTCGACTCGTAACGCTCATAGTGCCTAAATGACATTCCCGGTCGAGTCCAAGAATTGAGCTGTCATGAGCGCAGACAAAGAATCAAGCTGGCGGGGGTTGGAGACGATCGAAGCTCGCGAAGCGGTGTTGCTAGCAAAGTATGCCATGCACAGCGCGGACTCGGCGGGCCGCAAATTCGCCGAGCCAGACCAGTCGTATCGCGGTCCGTTCCAGCGCGATCGAGACCGCGTCATTCACACGGCGGCCTACCGGCGACTGAGTCATAAGACGCAGGTCTTCACGGGCGAAATGGGCGACTATCATCGGACGCGGCTGACTCATACACAGGAAGTTGCCACGATTGCGCGCACGATCGGGCGCGTCTTGATGCTCAACGAAGATCTTATCGAGGCGCTGGCCCTGGTTCATGATATCGGCCATCCGCCCTATGGACATGCTGGCGAAGATGCGCTGCAGGAGTGCATTGCCGATGAAGGAGGATTTTCGCACAACCAGTTTGCGTTGACGATTGTTCAGGAAATCGAGATTCGCTACCAGGATTTTCCCGGATTGAATCTGACGAAAGAAGTTCTTACGGGGCAGACGGCTCGTACGGACAAAAATGCAAACGCTCCTCGCCCACTTCTGGAAGTCCAGCTGGTCGACGCTGCCGACAGCACGACCTACGATGCCCACGATACGGATGATGCCATCAAACTCGGGCTGGTAACGCTGGAGCAAATGGCCGATTTGGAGTTGATTGGACGTTGCCTGAAATACGTGCAAAAAAACTTTGCCTGCCTGGACGATGATTTGAAACGCAAAGCGGTTGTGCATCGCCTGATCAACATTCAGGTGACTCAAATGCTCACCCATAACGCAGCGGAACTCCAAGCGAGACAGTTTGGCTCAGCGACAGAAGCGATGAACAGTGATTTTTTGATTGGTCCTGATGAAGAGTTGGACCGGCAGAAAAAAGAGCTGGAATCATTTCTGTACGAAAATGTCTACAGGCACGAATTGCTGATGAAGATTCGAAAACAAGCGCAAAACCGGCTCAAGGAGATGTTCTCGATCTTCTCCAACCATCCCGAGCTTTTCCCGGAGAAATACCAAGCTCGCGCTCAAAAAATCGGGAATCGGAGGATGGCAATCGAATATATCGCCGGCATGACAGACGAATTTTGCGAACAAACCTATTCTCTGGTCAGCAAAGAAGCTGCTAATTAAGGCTATCTCTTCGTTGAGCACCGTCTTAAAATAAAGCAACACACGACACATTGACGCACTTGCGAAGATTGCCAAATCTTGCATTTGCCCGGTCGGATTTGAGGCGTTCGACCAATTCTCTTTTCGAACATGAGTTAACCAAAAAGATAGTGATTCATTATTTCTGTTGAGCTGCGTTTGCAGAGAGACAGACACTATCCAGAGGTTGTTGGTAAGTCGAATATTGAGAAGCGCTTCGGCGCATGTTCCGTGCGATTGCATGGGCTAATTTATTACTTTATTCCTTTCATTTAACGAGGGCTTCAGATGGTACTTTGGATCGTCCGAGTAATTTTCTTTTTGGCTGCAATCGCGATGGGAGTTGCGGCACTCAACATGGTCGCGATCGAAGACTCGTGGGTTCGATGGGGCATTTTCTTCCTTTATCTCGTCGTCGCGGTACTCATTGTCGTTGCGGATCTCGTGGTCAAAAGGAAGCGAATTGACATGATATCTAGCGTCTATTTCGGCCTTATCATTGGGCTCTCGCTGACTTATGTGGCCCAGTTGTTATTGACTCCGTTGTTTCAGAGTTTTGAAGACGGAGCAAAAAGATGGTTATCGACTGGAGTGGGTGACTTACCAGGCCGAACCACACGATCGTATTCCCGCGGTGCTGCTGGTTCCCGATGGCGTCAGCAATCGGTCCCCCGCGCCGGGGATTGCGG
>CAMYNE010000729.1 GCA_947259675.1 uncultured Pirellulaceae bacterium | reverse complement strand
CGAACTCGCGGTTGGCCATCACGGACAAAATTTGTAATCAGCTGAATTTCGTGCAGTAAACCGGGTGCCAACGAATGTGCCTCATCGATCAGCAACAAAATTCCGTTGGAGCATTCTTCGCCTGGCTTTAGATAATCGATCAGGGCAAGTCGCAACTCGCCTTCACTCATTTCGCGATACGGCTGGTCAAGCTCAAACAAGATGCTCTGCAGCAAGTCACTTCGTTGATCGAGTCTTGCGCAGGCGAGGTTAACGACTTTGAACATTTCCTTAAAATGCTCTTCGATCAAATTCAACAGCAGCGTTTTCCCTGTCCCTGCGTTGCCAATCACAATGACCGGTCCCGAGGCTCGTTCGATACACATCCGGATTTGTGAATATGTTTGATCAATAGCGTTAGCAGCGAAGTAATGCTTTACAAACGGTGTCGGCGTAAACGGCCGATCGTTGAAACCAAATACCTGTTCGTACATTTTTGCGACTTCCTGTCGTGTGTTAAAATTTCGTTGTGTTCTTTTACCTGATCAAGCGAAACGACTCAAAACCTATTTCCCCAACAAATTCCATATAATTTGAGACAAACCGTGAAATGGATTTTCGACAAATGAACTTCTTATTGACGGACTGACAATCAGACCGACCGCAATAATCACCAGAATGCAGAGCAATACGATGCGGGCCAACTGAACGACCAGATTTGATAATGGGAGGTCTTCGTCACCTTCTTCAACAACCGTTCTTCTTTCCAGCGAACCAAGCACTGGCAGGTTCAATGCAGCGCTGACTTGATCAGCCGATTCAAATCCCGAGTCGTCTTGCAATGGCATGTATCCCCAGGCAACAACGGAGCCGACCAGCAACGACAACACCGCAATTGAGAGAACCATCAGGCCGGAAGGCGAACCACCGGCCGGTCGACTGCGACTCTCCGTAACATTTCGAACGACGAACGCCGGTTTGCGTTTCGAGGACGCCAGTTTCATGGATTCCAGTTGTTTGGATTGAAGTTCATTTTGCTCAACAAAGGCCTGTTTTATTTCCACGATTTTCGACTTTAGCGATATCGTATCAATCGAATCCAGGGCACTGTTAAGTCGGTCATATTGGGTGGGCGTCTTTTTCGAAAAGGATGCGTTTCTGAACGGTGAAGGATCGGAGTCCGAAACCGCCATCGGATTTTGGATAACTTGCAGGGTTGAATTATTAAAAGTCTGCTGGTCTTCAAGGCTGTCGATGTCCAAACGGACGACGGCGATTTCCTTCTCCAGTTGATTTGCTTCTTCAGCTGAAATCGGATCATTCAAGAGCTTGTGGCGACTTTCGATCAGCGAATTTAGCTTCTGAATTAATAGCGATTTGCGCGCCTCAGTCACACGATCAGTTGTCCGGGCCCAGGTGTTTGAGGAGTTTTGTTGGTTCGCCCCATCTGCAGCGGTCTCCAACTCGGACAAGGCAACGCGAACTTCTTCAACGTCCAATTCAATTTGTTCCGCAAGTCGTTCAACGGTTTCCAGGCTTTCATCCTGAAGCGTCTTGAGCTCGATCGCGGACCGGGCAAGCGATTCGTCAGAAGACTCCTCAGGTTCAAGAAAAATCGCTGACACGTCATCGGCGAGTTGATGCGCAAGCCGATTCACCAAAGCAGTTTCTGCGCTGGATCCATCACCCTCCATCGTCAATCGAACGTTGATCATGTTGGCATCACGATTTGCAACGACCGCACAGTCAAACGATTTCCTCAGTCGCTGAAAATTCTGGCCAAGCATCACCGGATGCTTCAAGGGCATGTTTCGGCTTAAGTGATTGATTTGGTTCGCAAGCCGGTCATCGCTCAGTTGCTGCTTCCATACTTCGGCGACATGAGCTTCGATCATCGCTTCATCCGAATGGAGTGGAACGGCGACAGCAAGTCGCAACGTTGACTCGGAAAGGAAGCTCTTGACCGACATTGACAAGAACGTACACGTCAACAGAAAAGTTGCTGAACACGTGACCACAAAAGCGAGTGTTTTTTTTCGCAACACAGCTTTGGCCGCCAGTTTTGAATCGACTCGTGCTGGGTTTCTTACGACCATTTTTGACAACGTTTCTATACCATCGAAGGAGGAAATTGCGCGGAGAGGCCCACGAAAGGGCTATACACCCGCTTTCTCCATCGACGTGTTTC
>CAMYNE010000728.1 GCA_947259675.1 uncultured Pirellulaceae bacterium | reverse complement strand
TCACACATTGCGAAATCGTGAACGGCGTCCCGAACACACCCAGCTCGTCCGTGCGAATCGACTCAAGCAAAAATCGGCCGATTGCATATCGGATCAGCATCAAAGCGAATACCTCTCCATCCGATTTTCGGAAGGGAAAATAAAACCACAGGACCAGACATAACAAGAACGCGTTTACCGAACTGTAAATCTGTGTTGGATGAACCCCCAACGAATAATCAGGAAAATCGCGGATCGGAAGTTCCAGAAACCCTACTCTTTGACTCTGAATCGTAGCACTACCGTCGACAGCCAGCCCATCCTCTTTGACAGCGCGAACCAGCAAACTATCGGGAGGATAAACCGTAACGACATCGTCTTTTTGAATTCCCAGTTTCTCGGCAGGGCTACCCGCCAAGACGCTGGTGACAACCCGTGAATCGTTGGCGGCTGAATTAATCGAGCTCTCAATTCCAATCAACTCGCCATCTGTCAGTTGTTGCATGTACGGAGGTGAACCAGGCGGAAAGTGAATGTTGGGCAACTCGGGATCGCAAACGCCGCCAAAACAACAACCATTCATTAAGCAACCCATTCGTCCAAGCGCAAGTCCCAACACCATCCCCGGCGCGATCGCGTCAGCAACCCGAAGCGCTGGCAGTTTGGTGCGCCAAATATACAATCCCCCTGCAATCGCCCCACCGATCAGGCTGCCATAGACAACTAACCCGCCTTTGGTCATATCAAGTACATTCGTGATAAACTCTCGGGGCGGCAAACCGGAAAAGTTTTCGAATTTCTGAATCACGTAAAATAAGCGCGCCCCGACGATGCCGGCAACGACCGTCCAGAACAACATCGTAAGAACCTGCTCGGTATTGATGCCAACGCGTTTACATCGGGTAACGGCAATCGAAACACCGGACGTGATTCCGAGTAACATGAACACGCCATAACCCCGAATGGCCAATCCCTCCGGCTCGTTATCGAAACCGGTAACTTCAAGTTGGGGAACGACCCAGTAGATGACAGCCGCGACAATCAAATAAACTGGCAGAAACCCAAACATTTCCTGTCCGAATCCATATTTCCAACCAAGGTAGGCCAGGATGATGGCTCCCATCGCCAGCCAGCCGTAAAATAGCCAGCCGTCAAACACGACATGCGGAATGACATACAAAGTTTGTTGCATCGTTGGCTGTTTGTCCCGTTAGGTTGATGGTCTCAGTTTTCGCGTCAGCCCGATTCGATCAGACAATTGTCGATTAGCCGCGTGGCCCCGACCCGAGCAGCAATCAAAGCGACCACGGGAAACTCTATTTGATCATACGCTTGGAGCGAATTCGGGTTCGCGACAACCGCGTAATCGATACTGGAAACGCCGTTATCGATCAACATCTGTTGCATTTCCGACATCAGTGCGTGGGCGTCTCGCTCACCCTGCGAAATCATCTTTTTGAAATGATCGAGGGTCTTGCGGAGGGCCAAACTCCGTACCCGTTCATCTTTGGAAAGATAGACATTACGTGAACTTAAGGCCAATCCGTCCGATTCACGAACGATGGGACAGGCAACGATTTCGGTGGCGAGATTGAGGTCGGCTACCATCTGTTTGACGACCATGACCTGTTGAAAGTCTTTTTGGCCAAAAAACGCTTTATCTGCGCCGGTTAAATTCACCAACTTCAAAACGATCGTGACAACACCGCCAAAATGGGTTGGTCGAAATTCGCCCTCGAGCGGTTGCGACACGTCGGCTGGGACGATTCGCGTCGAACATCCCGGCGGATACATTTCATCATTCGATGGGGCAAAAACAGTGGGTACGTTCAGGCAAGCCAGTTTTTCCAAATCGGCTTCGAATGGCTTCGGATATTTGTCTAAATCCTCTCCTTCAGCGAACTGAGTTGGATTGACGAAGATCGTCACAATTGTCTCGTCCGTTGCTTCGATCGCGTACTTGACCAGACTCAAGTGTCCGGCGTGAAGTGCCCCCATTGTTGGGACCATTCCAATCGTCTTATTCGCACTTTTCAGCTCGCGGACATGCGACTGCAATTCCGTACAAGTTTTTATGACTTTGATTCCCATCTAGTTTTTTTCATTCAAAAAGTATTTCCGGTTCACGGTTTATACCAAAGTCTTGAGACAACTGCGGATTGGCGATTCATCATCCCTTCGGCTGCAAGTTCTGCT
>CAMYNE010000727.1 GCA_947259675.1 uncultured Pirellulaceae bacterium | reverse complement strand
GGATTCGGCATTTGCAATCCGTTAACCGTGGTGGATAGATCAGCCATTTGTTATTCTCTTGAGTTGATGTTTTGGGGTTTTATAATACCGCCGAAAGTCCGG
The DNA here is from genome assembly GCA_947259675.1 of uncultured Pirellulaceae bacterium. GTDB lineage: Bacteria > Planctomycetota > Planctomycetia > Pirellulales > Pirellulaceae > Mariniblastus. The sequence goes on along the minus strand of CAMYNE010000727.1, from coordinate 2,079 downwards.
CTTTCTCTGTTGGCCCAACAATGTCCAATGGAATCGAAACGTCGAGCCACAACTTGCTGTCACCGCTTCGCGGCTAGGTGCGTTTTGTTTGCGTTAACCCACAGCTTACACTGTGGGCTATCTGCTTTCACCGCTTCGCGGCTGTTTTTAGCGACGAAGTCGCGACAGCAGGTAGCCCCATGCGTCAGCATGGGGTTCAGATTTCGAATCAAAATTTAGCCGCGAAGCGGTGGCAGCATTTCTCCATGGAACAGTATTGGGTCAGCGCCGGAACTATCCCGATCAGTTCAGGTTCGACGATTGCACTCACTCATTGTTTTTCAACTACCGCTCATTTTAGCGAATCGTGACACCAAGATTCAATAAACCGGATGATTTCCTATTGCTTGAGTCCTCGTTGTTTTGGCGTCGCTGGCAATGTGTTGTCCAGGACGAGCCCGATAATGGCGGCGACAGCCATGCCCGTTTTCCCGATTGAACCCACGACGTCTCGTATTCCGGTCCAGAGTCCTCCCGCACCTTCCCCCGCTGGTTGCCCCCCCACATACTCGAGGGCCGCCGCCCCTGCCTCCGAATTGAAGTAGGCAGGTACGCTCAATCCCATGAACAAAGCAAATCCCGCAATAAACAGATTTCGGTCCATGTTCAAATCGGCTTTTGCAAGCTCTCTAATCCCCACGGCGCTGATCAAACCGAACAATGCACAATAGAGACCGCCCACAATCGGCGTCGGTATCGATGCGGCAACCGCCCCAAATTTCCCAAACAAGCCCAGCAAAACGAGAATCACTGCCGCAATCTGGACGACGTAGCGGCTGCCAACCTTGGTGATCCCGATCAGCCCGATGTTCTCGGAATACGAAGTCGAACTGAATCCGCCTAACAAACCGGTGATCGCACAGCCGATTCCCTCGCAACCAATTCCCTTTGAAAGTTGCTCGGGAGTTGGGTCTCCACCGCCAGCCATTTGGCTACAGGCGTGATAGTCACCAAACGATTCGATCATGGATGCCAGATAGCCAGCCAAAACGGCAAGAATAAACCCCAGATGAAACTTGGGCATCCCCCACGGCAAGAATACTTCCGCCGGATTCACTCTTAACCAACTTGCGGCTGCCACGTGATCGGTGTGAATGTACGCCGGATGCATATCGGTGATCGCACCGAATAACGTCAAGGTCCCACAAATCCCAAAACTGATCAAAATCGCAAACAAGATCGGAAACAAGCGAAACAGGTTGTTGCGGCTGGAAAGAACGTAGGAGAAAACGATGATCAACACGATCGTCAAAATCGAAATCGGCCAATAAGTTCCAGCCATCGGAGCACCGGCGTTATACAAGGCCAATCCAATCAACATGATCACCGGCCCGATGACAACGGGAGAAAGCACGCGGCGAATCAGTCCCACCAGTCCGGAGAAACCGATCGTCATTTCAATTACCGCGCCGACCAGAATTGCTCCGGCGATGTACTGCATCATTTCACCAGGTTCGCCACCTTGAAGTTTGACGGTGGCGATGATGGCTGTGAATGCTGCCAAAAAGCTAAACGATACGCCTTGAATGATCGGCAATCGAGATCCAAACGTGACTTGGATAAGCGTGGCAATACCGCTGCAAAGCATGACCGAACTGATCAACATCGCAACTTGCGTTCGATCCATCCCCATCCCTGTCCCAGCTTCGCCCTCCGGACCCAACATTAAAGGGACGGCTACCGTCGCACCAAACATTGTCAACACGTGCTGCAGAGCCAACACGAGTGCGCGACGAGGAGGCGGCTTGTCTTCCAGGCCGTACGATACGAAATCAGCTGACTTAGGTTTTTTGTTCACGGTTGGACGATCGCCTGGTAACTTTCGGGGCGCCGGTCACGAAAAAACTGCCACGTATTCCTCACTTCTCGAATTAAGTCCAAATCCAGATCAGCGATGACGATATCATCGGAATCGCGACATCCTTCGGCAATGATTTGACCGCGGGGATCACAAAAGTAGCTTTGCCCATAGAACTCGCCAATATTCCAGGGTGCCTCGGTTCCTGGTCGATTGATCGCACCCACGAAATACTGGTTGGC
>CAMYNE010000726.1 GCA_947259675.1 uncultured Pirellulaceae bacterium | reverse complement strand
CTTGAAGACTGGATGGGTTGCTCGGTTTCTCCGAAACTGTTGTTCATCTATCCGACGATCGCGGATTTGTCCAACCACCTCGCGACGTCGCTGACGATCGAGCCAGAAAGCGTCGGCCCCACAAACAAACAAGCGCAAAATGCTCTGATCGCAAACGGAATCGGCGAACAAGTAAAATCATTCGAGGCGGACGCCGAACCTTCGGCAAGCAGACTATTAGCCGACCTCGACAAAATGTCGGAATCCGACATTGACGAGATGTTGAAGAAAATGCTGAACCTGAATTTCAGCAAAAAACGCGAGTTGCTGAAAAAACTATTGCAGGAAGAATCCAGCCGCGAGATTACCACTCATCCATTGTCTTACGGTCAGCGGGCGTTGTGGTTCATCTATCAAATGGACCGGGAAAGTTCAGCATACAACATCATGTACGCGACGCGAGTGAACGAAGGTTTCGACCGCGCAGCGTTTTGCAGAGCTTTTCAATCGATCTTGGACCGTCACGAGATCTTGCGAACGACGTACTCGATGCTCGATGGAATGCCAGCTCAAAAAGTGCATCCGCGCCAAGCGTTTCAAATGCAAACTCTCGATGCACGAGACTGGCAACAGGAAGAACTCGACGCCACGATTGAGTCCGTTGCCGACGCACCTTTCGATCTCGAAAACGGGCCCGTTATTCGTGTGCAGCTGTTTGAACGAAAAGGCGACCACCACGTTTTGCTATTTACAGTTCATCACATCGCGCTCGATTTTTGGTCATTCGATTTGTTATTCGATGAACTTGAGTTGTTGTACCTTGAGGAAACAACCGGAAGGAAGCCGGACTGGCCGCAAACCAGGGTTCCGTACACTGACTTTGTTCGTCGGCAGCAACATATAATGGACGGCGAGGAAGGCCAGCGGCAATGGGAATACTGGCACGAGCAGCTTGAGGGCAAGTTGCCTGTCCTCGACCTTCCCACCGATTATCCGCGACCGCCAATGCAGTCGTATCGGGGAAAATCCTTTCGTTTCGACTTGCCCGACGACCTCTCTGAAAAGCTGATTGAGGTTTCCAAATCTCACAATGCAACGTTATTTGCCACGTTTCTGGCGGCTTTTCAAGTGCTGTTGGGTCGATACAGCCGTCAGGATGACATCCTCGTCGGCTCACCGACCGCCGGACGAAATCTGCAGGAATTTGAGAATGTTCTCGGCTATTTCCTCAACCCGATCGTGTTACGAGCCAAGTTATCGGCTGACGAAACCTTCTCGAGTTTACTGGGACAAGTCCGCAAAACGTTAGTTGGGGGAATTACAAACCAGGACTATCCGTTTCCGATGTTGGTCGAGCGATTACAAGCGCCCCGCGACGCAAGTCGCTCTCCGATTTTCCAGGTTGGAATTGGATGGGATAAACCCCGTAAACTGCACCTGGATAAAGCGTCCGATGCAAGTTCCAACGGCAAACCTGTCAATCCTGCTTCGCTCGGTTTGGAGCCGTTCGCATTGCGGCAGCAAGGATCGGCATTTGACTTGATGTTGATGGTTCTCCACGCCGGCGATTCTGTATCGGCTGCGTTTCAATACAACTTGGATCTGTTTGATGAGTCAACAATTGTCAGGATGGTCGGACATTTTCAGAATTTGCTTGAAAGTATAGTCGACAATCCTGAACGTCCGCTTGCTGATTTAAAGTTGTTAAACAAAGCGGAAGAGAATCTGCTGCTTGAGGACTGGAACGACACGGCTGTCGAGTTTCCGCGCCACTGTTGCTTGCATGAAATGTTTGAAGCGCAGGTTAGGCAAAAGCCGGATGCAATTGCGGTGCAGTGCAATGGCCAACAGCTGACCTACCGCGAACTCAACAAACAAGCCAATCAAGTTGCGCATTATCTGGCAAGACTCGAAGTTGGACCGGACGTCCTGGTTGGAGTTTATCTCGACCGTTCCATTGAAATGATGGTTGGCTTACTGGGAGTTTTGAAAGCGGGCAGAGCGTATGTACCGCTTTCTCCGGGCACGCCCGCCGAACGTCTGGCTTATCAGCTCGAAGAAAGTCAAACGACCGTTGTCTTAACGCGACAGAAGCTGGCGGATGATCTTCCGAAATCGGAGCGCCAAATTGTCTGTCTTGACAGCGACTGGCCAAAAATCGCAAAAGAAGACAAAACTGTCAGACCACGATTCTACGAGCCA
>CAMYNE010000725.1 GCA_947259675.1 uncultured Pirellulaceae bacterium | reverse complement strand
GCCGGCAGTATATTCGACGACTCTTCCGCCCGCTTGCAAACGACCATCCCGTTCCGCAGCTTCAAGCATCGCGAGCCCCATTCGGTCCTTCATGCTGCCGGTCGGATTTTCACTTTCGAGTTTGATCAAAATTCGCGCGAAGACTTTTGGCACAAGATGGCGAATTTCAACTAACGACGTGTTTCCAATACTCTCAAGAATCGAATTCGCCAGTTCAGGGGATTTGATCAACCTTCTTCTCCTGTCGTGCCGGTCGGAATCAAGCCGATTCCTAATCCGCATTTTGATTTCCGGTGATTTGGTGGATTAACCATGCGATAACCGAATATATCAAAATCGCAGAGAGGCCAGAAATCGCACCCGCCATTCCACCAACTATTGTGGCCGCGGCAACCGATTCCCAACCCCCGCCAACGAGGAACCCGATCGACGGTTTGATGAACGTGTGGTAATAGGAGCCGTAAGCCATTAATGTCGCCCCAAGGATGATTGCGGAGCACATTGCAGTAGAAATTGCAAACAGGTGTGATTTGCCGGACGCGAAGCGTGACAACAGGGCAAAAAACAGGGGCAAACAAATGCAGGTAATAAAGTAGGCGTTTTGAGTGTCGTACACCGAGATCGCCAATAGCAGGACTACGATTCCGGTGAAAGCGAGCAGCCAACAAATGGTGAACCTGAGCAAACGGTAGCCTCACTATGATTCGCTTATACGAGCAACACTAGAGTCAAAAACACAGAAAGTAGCTTGCGAGCGATTCATTACCCTCTTGCCCGTTGGAGGCAGCTATCGGCCGCGGTGAAGACAACGTATTGAATCACGATGAAGCGCGCCGTTCAAGTAAATTCGGTAGTGGAATCTACAAACGGTTCAGCAAGTCAATCTTCACTAAGGCTGTCGCGCGACCAAACAAATATCGCCAGCAAACCAAACCCGAATATAATCAAATACTGGGCCATTCCAGGGGTCCAGTCGAAGAACAGCGTTCCAACGGCCCATCCAAGCAGTGCCAGGATGGGTAATATTGTGATGATCCCCGCCGCATAGCGTCGAGAGAAAAAGAATACACCTATCGGCAGCGCGAGAAGTATAAGTACAAGCCAGGGTGATGTGGGTGGCTCGTGTAGTCCTCGAGATCGGGGCCCACCTGGTAGAAAAAGGTAATACTCAGACTCCAGTGCAGAGGCGCCGAATGCGATCGCGACAATGCCTGTAATGAGACAGGCGGCGACAATCAGATCGCGAACTGGCATCGGTAGCACGTATTCCCTCGTTAGTCGTTCCATAGAGGTTCGCCCGCATCGTCTTGTTCGCGACCGATCTAGGTTTCGGTTCAGAAGTTCTCCGGCTGCGAAGGACCAGCCAAGTTCCCAAGCCGAAATTAACAAATGCTGCAATCAAGTTAACTCCGCCCAGACCAGCTTGCCAAGCGACGATAAATGATAAACCGAAAATGAGGAACAAAACACCGATCCAACGGGTTGATCGACGTGTTTCTGAATCTGTCCGAGCATTAAAATGTCGGTCGAATTTGTCCCAATTGATTTGTTTCTCGGCGGGAATAGTCGTTCGTAGGTATTCGATTAGTGTTTCTCGATGATTCGGTAATATCGTCCCAAGCTCGATCGACAGGTTAGCTAATACCGACTCCAATCGTATGCTTCCGTTCGCAGGCCAGACCCTCCATTTCGCAGATTGAACCTGCCCAAGGTCCATGACTCGGTCAGTGAACACGCCGATTTGTCTCAACTTTTTGCCATCAACGCATAGTCTGTATTTAATCGAAAACGCGAGCAGATAAATTCCTAGGAGGGTAAGTGCGGACCAAAATGTTCCAAAAAACAAAGCAGCGGTTTTGGGGCGCGCGAATGATCCATCGACGTTGAAGTACGCTGCCGAAGTAAACGCCATGCCGATCAAGGCAAAAAAAAGAGTACACACAATACTCACGCGAACAAAGTACGGTTTCGCGCGATAAGATATTGGCCAGCTTTGAACCATCTCTACCACGTCAAACGTCTAAATAACCAAGCGGATCCGCTGTGGCGGATCATTCATCAAAAGTCCGAACAATGTTGACTCGTATTCCGTGAACAAGTTTGGTCGAGGCGAATCCAAATCATCAAGGTTTATCCGTTTTAGTTTAACACATTACAAATTATGACTCATTATCGGAGAACTGG
>CAMYNE010000724.1 GCA_947259675.1 uncultured Pirellulaceae bacterium | reverse complement strand
ATACAGCCAGCCATCGGCCGTGAATTCAAAAATCGTCTCCATCCCGGTGCCTCGAATGACTTTGACTCCGCATGCTGAGCCGGCGTGATCGTGGATGGGTGTGCGCTGTCCCGCTTCGAAACATAACAACAGGGCTTCGTAGTTTTCCGTGCGACGCAATAAGTTGCGCTGGTATTTGTCGTCGTCAAAATGCAGGTGTTTATCCGCCTGTGAAGCGTCGAATTCCAACTGGCTCAAGAGATATTTGAGCGAATTTAACGAAATCGGCTCGGACCAGGTATCCAACTGATCGAGGAATTGGTTGATATTCATTTTTTGGTTGCCATTAGTTCGGTTTGCAAGCTCGAGCAACTACTGAATGCTGTCTTGCTAAGTGAATTAGGGTAATGCAAATTCGCCGCGTTGATCGGCTACGGAAAATTCCCGAACAAGTTCTTCTGGAACTGGGGGAAGCAGGTTTACGAAGTCCAATTCTTCTGGTTGGTGCAATTCCAGGCCTTTGGCGTACATGCGAAGGTTGCGAATCGCCGTTCGGTACAGACAGTCGTCCAAAGCTTGATGCGCCAACAAGCGGTAATACTTTTCATTGGACGATGTCACGGTAGTGCCGACATTGATTACTTCGTCGCCGGGTACAATTTCGCGCCAAGTGTGATGCGGCAGGTTCTCCGCGGTATGAACGATATGCAGAATTCGTTGAGGCGTCAGGCTGGATAGCGACTCAAGGTTTTTCATTACGAAATAGGTCTTCTGAAACTCGCTGATCAGGTAATCGGTCGTTGCCAGCCGCAATAAATCCCGGTCGCTAGAAGGATCAATCAGAATCCGATTAGAGTTCGGAGAGTCGACGCTGTATTTGGTTTCTCCCGGTGATGAAAGGATCCCGGCACCAAAGGCCTTGAATTTGTCTTGCTGCATCACCAATCCAAACTCGACGGTGAACCAGTACAATCGCCCTGCGAAGAGCAACAACTCGGTTGCTTCCTGGTTGATTCGTTGTTCCTCCGTTTCGCTGGTGGCGTTCTTGAGCCTCAGTTCCTTTTCATGATGGATCAGGTTGTTGGCCAACCCGTGATTGTTCATGACCTGGGCAACTTGCGGGATGGTAAATGTTGCGACGTGACCGGCCACATCGTGACCGATGTCCGGCTCTTCCAAATAGTCGGTTTCGAGCGGACGCATAAATGTCGTGACTGGAAAAAATTTGCGACTGTGACAATGAAAGAAGATTTCCGCCGGGATGATTTCGCTCACGGTCGCCAGCTGCCATTCGGTTTGTTGGTAAATTCGCGCGTTCAGGATGTAGTAATCTGGAATCACATTTCCACTGATTTCAAACATCTCTTCGCCCAGCAAATATTCACGACAAGCATATTGATGCTTGGTCGCTTGCTGATCCGCTACGAGGCAGGCCCAGCTCAAGTGGTCCTCCAGCGTTAACGATTCGTAAACCTGTCGATTCTCGAATTTAGACAGATCGACCGTTTTAGGGCTCAAGCTGCCGATGGCGAACGGCTGCCCTGACTCGGCAAGTTGATAGTAGGCTCGCGCGGTTTCACGAGTGATTGGGTGCGGCACGTCTTTGCGATCCAAAACCGCCCGCAGTTGCTGCAGCCGTTCCGGTTTGGAACGCGGAACGACGGAGTTGATGTCGACGCCATGTTTGGCGGCAATCGATTCCGCCAAACTTCTCGTCAGTGAGCCATTGGTTAGGGATTTGTTACTCATACGTATTTTCATTTAGGAGACAATTAATCGTAGATCGGGCACATTTGCCCGAGGCCGTTTTTTGACGGGCAAGAGTGCCCGTTCTACCTGATATTCAGGTTTGACAGCACGCGCGCAAACAACCCTGTGACTGGTTTTCTCTGTGAGCAATTGACGCGCCACTCGCATCAACCGAGCAATAATGCGCGAGGACACGAGGTGTTTGAGTTCAAACGAAATACCAAACGCCCCAGTGTGCGAATCCGCCCGTTTCTTGTCGGAATGGCGCGTTTTGACAACTCCGCACCGACGAGACTTCCGTTGAGCTGATGTGCGGCGATCAACAATTGGCTCGAGTTAACTTCATTCAACCCAAGCGGCCGTTGGCCGCGACCCCAAACCGACTTTTGTCAATTTCAAAAAATGCCAGCAAATCGCGCGTAAGACAGCTTGTTTGTGAGATTCCCAGCCGCGTAAA
>CAMYNE010000723.1 GCA_947259675.1 uncultured Pirellulaceae bacterium | reverse complement strand
CCGCCAGCGCCAAGCCCAAAGTGACCGCCGGATTGATGTGCGCACCACTGAATTTGGCAACGCAAAAAACAGCCACAAATACGGCCATCCCCCAACCAAATGTGATTACAATCCAACCGGAATTTTCGCCCTTCGTATTTTTCAACAATACATTGGCGACCACGCCATCGCCCAGCAATACAAGCAACATGGTTCCGATAAATTCCGCGAGGTAGGGCGACATCTGAGAATCCTTTTTGTCGACAGATCGAGCTGATCGTAGTTTCTTGAACTTTGTGAGTTGCAAATGCAAATATGGAGTCGATCGTTTAGGGTGCGATCCAACGCAAGGAACGTACCAATGCTTTTTGCCAACCGAGCTTGAGCGTTTGCACTTGTTCAGCCGGTAGAATGGGAGTAAATGTTTTGTCGACTTGCCATTGATGAGCAATCTCGTCGCGGTTTTCCCAGAAGCCGACCGCCAATCCGGCGAGGTAAGCGACTCCAAGAGCGGTTGTTTCCAGAACTCGCGGACGCACAACAGGCACCGACAGCAGATCTGCCTGAAACTGCATTAACAGGTCGTTGGCAGAAGCACCGCCGTCGACGCGTAGTTCGGTCAGCTGAATTCCTGAGTCCGATTGCATTGCGTCGAGAACATCGGACACCTGATAAGCAATTCCCTCAAGTGCCGCTCGCGCAATATGAGCTTTGGTCGTTCCCCGCGTAAGTCCCATAATCAACCCTCTGGCATAGGGATCCCAATGTGGTGCTCCTAACCCTGCGAACCCGGGAACAAAATAGACTCCTCCATTATCAGGCACCAGTGACGCCAACCCTTCGATTTCTGCGGAGGACTCAAACAAATCCAGTCCGTCACGCAGCCATTGAACTACGGCGCCTGCAATAAAAATACTACCCTCAAGCGCATATTCCGTTTGATCACCAATTTTCCACGCCACCGTGGTCAGAAGATTGTTTTTTGATTGCACGGCTTCGTTTCCCGTATTCATCAGCATGAAACAGCCGGTGCCATAGGTGTTTTTGACCATGCCCGGTTCAGTACACATTTGCCCAAACAATGCCGCTTGCTGATCTCCAGCAATTCCGGCAATCGGTACGCTGGCCGGCGAGAGGTTTTCGCTGGTGTGACCATAAACTTCGCTCGACGAGCATACGCTTGGCAACATATTGCGGGGAACGTCCAGCAATTTCAGCAATTCATCGTCCCAATCGCCCGTATGAATATTGAACAGCAAAGTCCGCGAGGCATTTGAAGCATCGGTGATGTGAGTCTTGCCATCCGTCAAGTTCCACACGAGCCAACTATCAATTGTACCGAACGCCAGTTCTCCTGATTGAGCCCGCTCGCGCGCGCCCTCAACGTGATCGAGAATCCATTGGACTTTCGTTCCGGAGAAATAGGCATCGAGGACCAGCCCGGTTTTGTCTCGAATCGTTTCCGCGTGTCCTGCGGATTTGAGATCATCGCAACGCTCGGCGGTTCGCCGATCCTGCCATACGATAGCGTTGTAAATCGGCCGGCCGGTATTCCGATCCCAAACGACCGTTGTCTCACGCTGATTCGTAATTCCGATCGCTGCGATATCGTTTGATGCGAGCTGCTCTTGATGAATGACATTTGCCATCACATGGAGTTGCGACAGCCAAATTTCTTGTGCATCGTGCTCAACCCACCCGGGTTTAGGAAAGATCTGTTCGAATTCCTGTTGGGCGCCGCCTTTGATGTTGCCCTGTTTGTCGAAAAGAATAGCGCGAGAACTAGTCGTGCCTTGATCCAAGGCGAGAATGAGTGACATGAGCAACCTTTCATTGCCGGATACCGTTTGGAAATCATCTAGCAGGTTTTCGATCCAATCAAGTAGAGAAGAATAAAGAACCTGCACTTTTGGCAATAGTTGCTAAAGATAAACTTGAACTGCAGACTTGGTAGCGGTTTCCTGGTTGAATTTGATTCCAGCGACGACATTTCTTTGGAAACGTCAATGATCAGGTGGAAAAAAAGATGGATAAAACGTAGCCAGAATCTGGTTTGACGATTACATTACCATTACGATCAGCGCGGCGCTCAGCTGGCTGGCAGCCGGGGGCGAAGACGCCGAACAAACCGACGGCATGATCGCCAGCGAAGCGATCCGGATGATGGAAGAGTTCAAAGACCGGCCGTTCTTCTTGGGCGTCGGTTTCTTT
>CAMYNE010000722.1 GCA_947259675.1 uncultured Pirellulaceae bacterium | reverse complement strand
TCGAATAGAAAGTGGGCGCGTCCGAATTCACGAGGAGAGGGGGAGCAAATAGTTTTTTGAGAAACACCGAAATTACTTTTCCCAAAATCCTTATTAGGCCGTCCTGCGCCAAATCTTTTGCCAGTATCATCTATCCCTATTGGGGAATGTCCTTTTCCTCAGGTGTGAGAACCCAATTTTTTGAATAATCATGTTGCAGCCAGGCGTCGGCTACTTTCTCCACTTCGGAGTCAAAGTTCGTTTTTAGCTCTTCAAAACGTCGTTCGTTTCGAACACGAGCCAATCGCATGTAGAGCATGCCGGTATCAACTTCGATCTGTTTCTTGGGCTCTGGAATCGTGCCGTTCACTAACAGAGCGCTCAATCGCGAATACACGCAGCTGGCCATGAACAACTCGGTCGCGATATCCCCCAAGCGTCCCTGGGTAAACTCCTGGTCGAGGATACCCTCACGGTGTTTGATGAGCGCCATTTCGACGGACCACGCGAATTTCCCGATCTGTTTGCCGATTGAGTTGGCGAAGAACCTCAAATGCTCGTGTTTGACCGGTAATTTGGCCGCGGCCTTGAGCAGTTTGTACGCCTTCCAAGGAGCACTTTGAACGACTTGCATTTCTTTACCAACGTGCCGGATACCGACCCCGGCAATAAAACAACGAAGCACATCATTGGCTCCTTCACCGATCAAATTCAACCTGGCATCCCGCATCAATCGCTCAAACGGTTGATCCGTAAAAAATCCTTTTCCACCCCAGATCTGGAGGCAATCATTTGTGATTCTCCAAAGCATGTCACTGGCAAAGACCTTGATCATGGCCGTTTCAACCATGAAATCGTCGGCACCGCTGTCAATTAATGCAGCCGTGTGAAACGTCGCGCTTTCCATTGCATAAGTATCAGCAGACGCCAGCGCCAATTTGTTTTTGACCAGTTGAAACTCGCCCAGCGTTTTTCCGAATTGGTAACGGGAATTCGCCCGCGCCACCATTCGTTCAATGCAGTATTTCGCGGCACCCGTACAACAAGCGCCAAACGTGGTCCGACCATAATCGAGTACCGTCAATGCGACCCTCAGGCCATTGCCGACTGGTCCAAGGATATTTTCGTTGGGAACTCGAACATCCGTCAATTTGAAACGGCCCGTGGCGGTACCGCGAATCCCGCACTTTTCCATACGCGCTTCAAGGACTTCAAAGCCCTTCATGTCGGGCGTCACGAGAAAAGCTGTGATCTTGCCATCCGGCTCCGCAACATCAGGGGTCCGGGCCATGACCGTCAAGACATCTCCGATCCCGCCGTTCGTAATCCAACGCTTTTCGCCATTCAAGATATAGGCTTGTCCATCTTCGGTTGGCTCGGCTCGCGTACGTACATTACCCGCATCGGAACCTGCGTTGGCTTCTGTCAAGGCAAATGCCGCCAGCTTTTCTCCAGCCGCCAGCGGTTTCATCCACTGCTCTTTCTGCTCGTCGGTTCCAAACAATTGAAGGGCCCGTAAACCGATCGAGTGATGCGCATTTACAAAAACTCCGGTCGAGGCACAATGTCCGCCAATGACCTCCATGACCCGGCAGTAATTGAACTGTGACATCCCCTGACCACCAAGCTCCGGATCGATCGTCATGCCGAGGACGCCAAGTTCGCCTAACCCCTTGATCACCGATTCAGGAATATCAGCTTCGCGATCAATCTTTTCAGGATCAATATTGTCGAGACAAAATTCCTTTACTTTTTCGACCATTTCATCGCCCGCCGCACGAGCGTCATGGGACTGCTCCGGATAGGGCATGATCGATGCTTCCCGGAATTTTCCGAAATAGAGATCTTTGGCAAAGCCCTCTTTTTCGGGGCCGGAAAACAAGAGTTCCTCAGCTTGTTCGATCTGTTTCTTTTGCAGGTCACTAAGCGATGCGCTCATCGATCGTCCTTATGTTGTTGAAGTCATCAGCAGCCCGGCTGAGTCATTTTGGCTGCCGGAAATGAGGGATTTCTTCGGCTTTTTGTTGAATAGATTATGCCCGATTAACCCCCAAAATCAACAAGTCAAATTCTCATTTATTGGCGCCAAGATGAAGATAAGCGCATCGTTTAACCGCGTGGGCAGCGTCTCGCGCGTCCTGGATCGGCAAAACGCGGCCCGTTGGGTACGCGGTTAAACATGGGACCATCAAACGCCTTTATATCGATACCGG
>CAMYNE010000721.1 GCA_947259675.1 uncultured Pirellulaceae bacterium | reverse complement strand
CGACTGTGGAGTTCGAGAATAGGTCCTCAATTGTGAGGACGACCGCTACCGGCTTGAATCGCGCGCTGGCGATTGGGGCTTGTATCAACATACAATCGACTTACGACGATCCGGGCCAGCCTTCAAAAAGAAAGGTTGACGGTTCATTGTCCTCAGAGGAAACCGTTTCATCATTCCTAACGACCAAAAAACCAATTGAGGACAATTGGGGCTACACTTTTCCGAAAAAACCTCGCCATCGTGCGAAAGTGGCAAGCTCGCTGCTAAAATTCATCGCTATTCTTGCCGTATATGGTTCAGCAGGCGTTGGCATCATTCCCGAAATGCTTGCCCCTGCGATCCCGCGGTTATAATGATCGACGGTTAATCAGATCAGCCTGCGCGTGCCCACAAATCGCAAACGAATATTAGGAGAGTGCTATGGCCGGTGAAGCCGAAAGCAAAAAGTCAGCGAATCGTTGTTCCAAGTTTGGCCCGACTGCGCTCAAAACCGTGGTTCTCGGTATCGATCTGGTCGGTTGGTCGGCAGCCAATTCTCATCGCCTGATTGAGAAAGTTTTGGAAAACGAGAAGGTCCAGAAACAACTGGCTGCTGAGCTTAAAAAAGCTGGCGAAGCACTGATGAAGGAGCAAGCAGGTGGAAAACCAGTCACATTAAGCTCATCGCTTGGCAAACTGGGCTCGGCCACGGGCGGCGTGCTTCAAAAACCACTTACCAATGAAGTCAAGAAATCGGCAGAATACAAGAAATTGGAAACCAGCTTGACGCAAGTAAAGTGCGCTTTTGACAAGACGCCGGTTGGTGCCTTCGTCAATAAAAACAAGACGCTGTTAATCATTGTGGGATCGGTGGCGGCAAGTGGGGGTGGAGTTGCCATGTATCGAGCGAAAGCAGGCGATGTCCCCGCGTCAGCGTTGAAATTGCTGCCCGAGCTGTCCATCGTTACGATCGGTGCCGTCGATCTATCGGTTAAAAACTTGCAGTTCAAGCCTTCCGACCGAACTGTCGGCGCCGACGTCAAAGCGACGGGCAAATGGATCACCGTGAAAGCGAACCTCGAAATTGGCGCCACGTTTGCCAACGACAGTCTCAAGCGTGTCGCCGGGAAAGGCAGTTTGATCTTGACTCTTAATCCGAGCTGGCAAGGCACGGCTTCGGGAGCGGTTAGTTGGTCGCGAGAGGATGCCGAGACGCGCCGAATTATGAAGGGCTCGGCGGCGTTGGGTGTCCGCAAGAAACTATCAAACAACGCCAACCTGAACTTCCAGTTGTTCGGCAACATTGTCGACGACGACAAAGCTTATTCTCGTCAGTTGGGCGTGAAATCGAGCCTGGCGGTAAAAGAAGCCGTTGGAAAAAATACGCAGCTGACGCTCAGTCCTTCCTACAGCGCCAAAGTAACTCAGGCTCGAGGAAGTCGAGGCTACAGTGCACCTCAAACGGATCATCGAGTCTTTATTAACTTGAAACTCGAGTTCGACTAAAGGCCAATAAAGTCGTGTCCAACTTGATCCTCCTGGCCGCCGTAACCATTCTCAGTCATGTGCTGACCGGCTACCTGCATGCGGAAGATAGGAATCAACAGGAATTCGACTCTACACCCGGTCAAGCTGCGGCCGTCATCGACAAATACGCGTTGGAAAGATTCTTTGATCGTGTGATTAATGAGCAGATGCAGCAGCACCACATTCCAGGGGCGACCATCGCTGTCGTCAAGGATGGAGCAACGGTGTTTGCCAAGGGTTATGGCTACGCCAAGCTTGAAGAAAAAATCCGAGTCGATCCTGACATTACGCTGTTTCGAATTGCGTCCATTACGAAACTGTTTACCTGGACGGCCGTCATGCAGTTGGCTGAAGAAGGTAAGCTCGATCTAAATTGCGACGTAAATGGCTTCCTCTCGGCGTTTCAAATACCCAACGATTACCCAGATCCAATTACTCTTGCCCATTTGATGGCACATGCAGCGGGTTTCGAGGATCGAGGCTTGATCGGTACTCTGGCGCGCAGCCCGGAAGGCATGATATCCCTTGAGCAATACCTTGCCAGCAACATTCCCGCTCGCGTGCGACCTCCCGGTCAGGTTTCGGCTTATTCAAATTATGGCGGTGCGCTTGCAGGATATATCGTGGCTGAAGTCTCGGGCCTTCCATACGATCAATACGTGCAGGAAAAGATCTTTACGCCATTGG
>CAMYNE010000720.1 GCA_947259675.1 uncultured Pirellulaceae bacterium | reverse complement strand
CGGCATCAAGATGCTCTTGAAACGAAACAAAGTAACCGCGATCGTCGGACGTGGGAACCTGGTGGGTCCAGGGAAAATCCAAGTGACGACGGGTGATCTCGTTGCCGCCAAACACATCATTATCGCCACAGGCAGCTTGCCAATGCACCTGCCAGGAATTGAATACGATGGTGATCTCATTGGTGACAGTACAACTGCGCTCGCTTATGAAAAGCCACCCAAAAAGCTGGTGGTCATCGGGGGTGGTTATATTGGTTTGGAACTCGGCTCGGTTTGGAATCGAATGGGTTCGGAAGTAATTGTGCTCGAAGGGCTTGACCAGGTCCTCCCGGGGTTGGATCAGGAAATCGCCAGACTGGCTCGACGCACATTCGAAAAACAAGGGATAAGTTTCAAGACGAGCATGTGGGTGGAGAGCGCCAAAAAGAAGGGCAAAGGCTGCGAAGTCGTTTGCAAGGGCGAAGAACCCATCAAATGCGATCGCGTCTTGATGAGCACCGGGCGCGTGCCGAACACGTCGAAAATCGGCTTGGAAGACGTTGGAATCAAAGTCGACAAACGCGGCTTTATCGAGGTCAACGATCATTTCGAAACGTCGGTGCCAGGAATCTATTCAGTTGGCGACTGTATCGGCGGAGCGATGCTCGCTCACAAAGCGTCGGAGGAAGGCGTCGCGTGTGTCGAACAAATCGTGAACGGCTTCGGACATGTCAACTACGACGCGATCCCCGCGATTGTCTACACGCATCCAGAAATTGCAGCCGTTGGCAAAACAGAAGAACAACTCAAAGAAGCAGGCATTTCGTATCGAAAAGGCGTTTGTCCGTTCGGTGCAAATGGTCGAGCTCGCGCGCTCGGCGATTTCGAAGGTAAAATCAAGATTCTTGCGGATGCCAATACCGATCGAATTCTAGGAGTCCACGCCATTGGGACGAGAGCAGGCGACTTGATTTCAGAAGCGGCCGTCGCGATGAATTTTGGGGCCACAAGTGAAGATCTGGCTCGTTGTTGCCACGCCCATCCAACTCTGTCCGAAATTATGCAGGAAGCCGCTTTGGCCGTTGATGGTCGAGCCATCCATACATAGTAAATCTTAGTCTTAATCCTAATCTCATTCTTAACTACGACTAGGATTTGCGAGATGACCAATCACGGCAGCACACCGAAAGCCAGGTGTTTCATTGTCTGAGAATTAGTTTCGTGGTCGGAGACGATCTATGTCTGACAATCTAAGTGGCTCGCTACTCAAGATGTTGTTGCCGTTGTTCGTCCTCTGGCTTGTGGCATGGCTTGCTTACACCTACCTATAGCCACTTCAATGGATGAAATGAGCTTTGACCAATTAACCGGGCCGGCCAAAGCAGCGGTCGCAACAATGTTGACTGGATTCAAATCGTCGATTGAAGGTTCAATGAACGGCATTGCGGTTTCAGTACATTTCTTGCTAGCACCTTGTTTGAACCGAACGGTATCTATGGACGAAACTACTTGGATTTTCTACCTTGCCGCGACGCTCAGAAGAAACGACTTTCAAAATCGCGAAGGCCGAGGTCGATTATGCTTACAAGCAAAAGCGGTATTCAGATCTTAGTTTCCGGCCTGTTGTTGGCTTGGGCTTGTTTTTGTTCTCCAACAGTGAATTGGGCTCAAGAGTTTCGTATTGAATCCGAAGTCTACGTCGGTGATGAGAAGACTCCGGTGTCGCAGAATCTGACACTGTTTTCCGACGGCATGATTTACGACTTCCAGATGTCCGGCGATGCACAGCCGAAACCTCTCGAAATTGCCATTTATGACAAACGAGACAAATATTTCGTCCTGGTGGATCTTGTTCGCAATCAACGTTTGAAATTGGAACAGGTCCAAATCATCCAAATGGTAGAAGGACTTCGCCAACAAACCAGTCAAAACGAACTGACGAAGTTTCTAGTCGCCGACAAGTTTGAAGAAAACTTTGACCTCGCAACTGGTTTGACAGAGCTACTAAGCCCAAGCATTGAATACCGGTTTTTCGGCAAGCAACCGTCTGATGTGGCGATTCTGCCAGCCTATTTTGAGTTTCTCGATCAGTTCACACGACTAAATGCATCTGACCCGACTAAATTGCCGCCGTTTCCAAGGTTGCAGCTAAATCGCTCAATCCAAAAACTTGGTTGGTTCCCAACCAAGGTTGAGATGAAGCTAAGGAGGTAGTTG
>CAMYNE010000719.1 GCA_947259675.1 uncultured Pirellulaceae bacterium | reverse complement strand
CGTTCGATTTGTACCGCTAATCGGCAAGGAGGGATGGAAGGTCAAAGACGACGATGATTCCTTCCGAGCAGCACAAAAAATGCCTGTCCAAATTTCCGAAACGGATCCTCGCATTTCTCGAATGATCGCCGAAAATTGCGAATCGTTTGACTACATCGAAATGGTTGATATTGAGCCGCTGCTCGATCGAATCGGGGATGCGCGTGTTGTTTTGTTGGGCGAAGCGACGCACGGGACGTCTGAGTTTTACAAAATGCGGGAACTCATTTCGCGCGAACTGATCGAAAAGAAGGGTTTTACGTTCATTGGGATCGAAGCTGACTGGCCTGACGCGGCGCGGATTGATCATTACGTTCGTCATTATGAATATCCGCCGTCGGAATGGACGGCTTTCGCACGTTTCCCAACCTGGATGTGGCGCAATCGGGAAGTTCGAGATTTCGTCGATTGGCTGCGTCATCACAACCTGGAGCTTGATCCCAGCCGCCGCGTCGCGTTTTACGGACTCGATCTGTATATCTTGCACCGTTCGATTCACATGGTGTAGAACTATCTTGACGATGTGGATCCGAAATCGGCGAAGGTTGCCCGCCAGCGCTACGGCTGCCTTACTCCCTGGCAATCTGATCCGGCAACGTACGGTCAAGCGGCTCTTTCGGGTACTTACAAAACATGTGAGCAGGAAGTCGTCAAAATGTTGAGCGAACTCCTTCGTAAAGAACCCGAGTATACGCCGCAAGATGGTGAACGTTATTTTGACGCCGTCCAAAACGCCAAACTCGTGGCCAATTCCGAGAAATACTATCGCACCATGTACTATGGCTCGAGAGCGTCCTGGAACCTGCGGGATGGCCATATGTACGCCACCCTGAATTCATTGCTGGATTACCATGGGCCCAGGAGTAAGGCCATCGTCTGGGCCCACAACTCGCATGTCGGCAATGCAATCGCCACGGAGATGTCCAACCGCGGAGAAATCAATATTGGCCAGCTCTGTCGAGACAAGTTCCTCGATGATTGCTATTCGATTGGTTTCGGAACACACACGGGAACAGTGGCTGCGGCTTCGGACTGGAATGGGCCAATGGAAATCAAACAGGTTGTTCCTTCGCTGCCTCAAAGTTACGAACGGTTATTCCATGACTCAGGTTGTCCAAAGTTCATGCTGAGCCTGCGGAATGCGAAATCGCCAGAGTTGCTTTCCGCCTTAACACCGCCCCGGTTACAACGTGCAATTGGAGTGATTTACCGTCCCGAAACCGAATTGGCCAGCCATTATTTCGATGCCCAACTACCCGGTCAGTTCGACGAAATGATTTGGTTTGACGAGTCAAAAGCGGTTAGCCCATTCCTGACTTCAGAACTGCAAGGCATGCCCGATACCTATCCGTTCGGTCTGTAGTTTCGGCAACATGGAAAATCGTATAATTGATTCGCCTGCAAAGGAGTAACGTGTAATGCAACTTTGCCATGATCTCGAATATGTCCAACACAAACTCAAATGGATGCGAACCGAACAAATCTGGCCCAACGGACTTAGATACCTGTGGACCGATGCTTTTGGAGTGGTCCTGCTTGCATCATTGGCTAGAACATTTACAAAAATCACAATTTCAACCAATCCAAGAGGCTTGTTATGCGTACCAAATGCAGTTTCATAATGATCTTAAGTCTGGCTTTCGTCGTGGCTGGTTTTCGCCTTTCGTTTGCGGACGAATCTGCCCGAACGATTCGAGTCACTGGTCAAGGTCAAGCGTCATCTGTACCTGACATGGCCACAATTCACACGGGCGTCGTGACTCAGGCAGCGCTTGCTGTCGACGCGATGGAGCAGAACAACCAATCCGTTGAGAAGCTGATGTCCGATCTGAAAAACATGAAGATCGCGGAGACAGACATACAATCGGCCCAGTTTAGCGTGCAACCAGAGTACGCGCGCGGTGCTCGGGGTGAACGCTTGGCAGAAATTATTGGTTATCGGGTCACCAACCAACTGCGAATTCGCGTGCGTGATCTGCCGGAACTGGGCAAGTTGCTCGATAAATTGATCCGTTCAGGAAGCAACCAGATGTCCGGGCTCAGCTTTGGAGTCGACGACTCCACGGCGATCATGAACGAGGCCCGCACCAAAGCCATTGCGGATGCTCGAGCCCGAGCTGAACTCTACGCGAAGGCGGCCGGTGTTGCCGTTGGCAAA
>CAMYNE010000718.1 GCA_947259675.1 uncultured Pirellulaceae bacterium | reverse complement strand
TGCGTCAAGCCGGTGTTGTTTGAGGGAGACATCGTAGTAGTCGTTCAGATTGTCGATACCGACAACCTGATGTCCCACTTCAAGAAGCTGTTTAGCAACTTGAGAGGCAATGAATCCGGCGCTGCCAGTCACCAGATACTTGCGAGAAACGGCAGAAGTCATATTTATGGATTTTCTTTGGTAATACAGGTCGATGCGAATTACAGTGAAGCAACCTCGGCACCTGTTGCTCCTTTCTTTTCCTTGTAGGACTGCCGCATCATTTCTCGAATTTTCAGGTATTTTTCGGTAATCTCTGCTTTGAGCGATTCGTCAAAATCGGCAAAAGAACTCACAAAGACCTGTGTCTGATAAGCTTCACCGTGGAACAGTCGGGCACGAATTTTGTGCGACAGTCGGTTTTGTGCTCGAAGGATAAAGGAATTTATTGTGCCCCATTCACTCGGTGCATCAAACGGTTTTCCAAACGCATCGAAGTCACTGAACAATAGAAAGCCTTTCTCGCCCGTGTTCATTTCAAAATGAGCCTCAATGTACGGCCAGCTTTCGCCGTTTTCGTCATCTTCACTCTCGATAGTCGCCTCCCGTTTGATCCGATCTACAAGCGTCCAACCTACGTTGCGATAACAGATCGTCAGTTCATGCCATCCAGGAAATGTCTGATCAAACGACGCGACAGCCTTGCAACGAGGTGATTCATATTCCCAGGAGTCTGAACGCAAACCGAGGTCGCTACCCCTTTTTCGATCTTCCGCCTTATATCCATCCTTGACCAACGTCCAGTCATCGACTTTCGGAGGAAGGTCGTTTTCCTCGCCGGGATACATCGAGTCAGAGTCAAAGAACTGAACGTTTAGGGCTCGCGGCGCATTGAAGGAACGCCAAACGTCGCCCATTTGCCACAAACTGCACACCAGCAAAATACCCGCAGTTGCCCACATCAGTACGTTTCCAAAGGCCGAAATGGGGCGACGTCCCCTTCGTTTTCTTTTAGACTTGTCTTCGTCTTTGAGGTCGCCTGCCAGAATGCCATTCCAGATATTCGTGAACAAGTTACCAAACGGGCCGGTTTTTCCGGTTTCGGCGTCAACGGGGCCAAACAGAAACAACAGGAACTGATCGGTACTGAAGAGCAACAAAATGCCAATTGTCATCACGGTCCAACCCAGAATATCGTGAGCCAGACCATGAGCCAAATCTATTTCAAACACGCGGTCTGCAACTGGAATCGCAAAAATACGCACCGTATTCATGAAGATTGCCCAGAACACCGCTGCGGCTATCAACAACATTGCACGAAACCAGGGACGACGATTCCAAACGATGAAGACAACGGCAACAAATAGAAGCGTGAAAAACGACTGCACACCGCTACACGCCTGTTCGATTCCATAATCTTCTTTTCCGGGGATCTTAATGACCGTGCCAGGCATATGGTGGGCGTAACCGATCAAATCGAGTAAGCGGCTTGTAAAAACGGCACTGATTCGTTGCAACCAGGTAATCAATTGATAGTCACCACCGGCCGGAATCCGCAAAAACACAAACAACGGTAAAGCGACCGCCCACATGCTCTTGCCTGTTTCTTCGTCCATCGTGCGAGCCAGAAAACTGGCAACCAGCAAGAAAACACTGCAAGCGTGAAACCAAGTCTCGAGGAATACTATGCCCGCCAGGCCGAAGATTAGTCCGGCAAACAGCAAAAAGTTGCTCCACCTGCTTTTGTGAAAAGGCATTGACTGTCCTTTCGGCCATCGAGACCAAGCAATGGCGACAACAGCCAGGATGCCGAAAACAAAAGTTTGATAATGGGGGCGGCTCCAGAGGCCCCTGAAATACAAGATCAGCATTGGGAGTTGAACGCCAATTGCAATCGCATAGGGAAGAACCACTTTCATCCAGGATGAAGATTTACCTTGGGAGCGAGATTCTCCGTCGGAAACTGAAGTTGCGGAAGTTGCCATGAAATTATTTCAAATCAAAGGTAAGTCTTAGCGGTGTTCCATTTTTTAGAACCAGTCGCAACGACCGTCGTGGCGTTACGAGTTTCAAAGAAACAAATTAGAGTATCGCACTTTCGATTCACAATCAAATACAGAATGATTGGGTAGCGAATAAGCATACAATTGAGTAAGCTTTTCCGATTCCTCATTCGCAAATTCGATTGGGAAGCATAGGTACTTCGAATCTCGCACTTT
>CAMYNE010000717.1 GCA_947259675.1 uncultured Pirellulaceae bacterium | reverse complement strand
TTTGCTGTACGAACTGGACGTTTCGACTTTCATCATTCAAAGCGCCCAGCCTCAAGGTTTCAGCATAAGCCTTAATTGAGGCCAGCGGCGTTTTTAATTCGTGGGAAACGTTGGCCACAAAATCGCGGCGCATGGTTTCAAGTTGTCGCAGCTCGGTAATGTCATTCAGTACAATTACGACGCCAGGAACTTCTTCGTCAACGTTCGCTGCACTGGGTAGGACCGAAACGCGGGCGCTGATGGTACGTCGTGACGTGTCCGCCGCTGTTTGAAAATCGGTTTTGGAAAACGTCCGTTCGTTTTGGGTTTTTTCAACGGCTGCTGCAAGTTCGCTGTTTCTGACGACTTCCAGCAGATTACGCCCGACTAATTCTTCCTTGACGCCCAGGATCTGACGCGCAGCGCGATTTGCAATCAAAACCGAGTGTTGCGGTCCAATCGCAACGACGCCTTCGATCATGCTGCTGAGTACCGCTTGTAGACGATCCCGGTTATGAATGATTCGTTGCTCGCGGTTGGCGAGTTCCGACTGCATATTGCGAAATGCATCGGCCAGCGAGCGCCATTCATCGTTACGATTGAGCAAGGCCGGAAATGAATCGTACTGACCGACTCCGACCTGCTTCGCGGCATCGGCAAAAATGCTTAACGGTTTCATGACGTAGGAAGCAATCAGCGCCATGAGAAAGCTGGTTAACAGGCTCAAAGTGATCGCAAACAACCAGAAATACGTCTGCACTGACCTGATCGCGGCGTTGATTGGAACCGCAGGAGTTGCGACGCGAATATGTCCAGCCGGATGATTTTCGATTTCTGGCAACACGGGAATCGCCAGGTACATCATCGGAATTTTCAACGTCGCACTATATCGTTCGGCAAATCCGACGCGGTCGATTGTGGCAGCAAGAATTTCCGGTCGATCACCGTGAAAACCAATGTCTTTGGTACCCGTGTCAGAGTCGACGACGACGCTTCCTTGGTCGTCGATCAAGGTATAGCGAAACTGTGTTTTTTGCCCGAGTTGCTTCAAGTACTGGGGTAAACTGGGCGCATGAATGCCTTGTTCCAGTTCGTTGATGTGTTCGCCCAGCATGATTGCCGTGGCGGTCATTTGTTGTTTTGCATTGTCGATCATGAGGCTGCGCACCGTCCGCGAAAGCCCCCAGACAAACACGCCCGTGGCCAACAAGTGCAGCAAAAGATAGCCAATCAAGAAATTCCGAAATGCGCGAGACATTTTTCAAGCCTCGAAAAAACCAAGCATGTCATGTTCCCAAAACTATGCGTCACTGAGTACAAGAAGATTCGCCAAAAGTTGAACAGGCGAAAACAACGAATTCTATTTCTTCATTCGACGTTAACAAGCACTATTGGTTTCGTCGTGTTTGAAAATGCCATACTCTCAAAAAAGGTGCAGATGCCCATACGGCTGATTCGTCGTTGTGACTTGGACTTTCACTCGCTTGCTGCGATGGTCGCTGGCGGCGGAAGTTGGTTGGCAAAATACGAATTTTCACGATTTTCCTTTCGCTAAAACCCGCACTTCCGAAAATATTGCCCTACGACCGAAACTGCCAGGAAGAATTTTGATTCTCCGGATTTCAATTCGTTCGCCTGACCTACATTTTCGTAAACACCCCCTCTTTGACTGTATTTCTGCTCTTTTCTTTTGGTAATTCCAATGACAACAAGTTGGCACGACATCAAGCAAAACCTGCTGGACAACCCAAACCCCGTAGAGACTTTGGCACCCAATGATGCGGAACTCAAAAATTCACGAGTAACGACAACTGAAAAACCCAAAAAGTCCGTCGTTTCACAAGTCGTTACTTTTTTGGTGTTATCAACGTGCTGTTTTGCGGTCACATTCTTTTTTATGTCGGCCGATTCGTCACCCAAAAAGAAGTCAGCAATATCGACGAACAAGATGTCTTTTCTTCAGTGGTTTTCGGGTGATAAGAAGACCGAAAAACAGAAAAAATACAACTCAGGTATGCCAAAATTGTACGGCGATCCGATCGATCCGAAAAAGCTCCAGTCGCCATTTATCCAAAAGCCAATGATGGATACGTCCGGTTTCTCTCTATGACATCTGCGTAGACGTTCATCGCCCGCATCTTTTTGCCACTGGAAGCAAAGCGAAATCTGACTCGAGAATTTCCCGTTCGCATTGACGTGCACAACGCTAATAGATCCGGTCGGA
>CAMYNE010000716.1 GCA_947259675.1 uncultured Pirellulaceae bacterium | reverse complement strand
ACTCATGGAAAGGGCAATGTATTGGGTTTGGCGATTTCATAGAACTTTTTTCAACATTCAAAATGGTGCAACTCGTTAATCTCGATAGGATAAGTAAGAGACCCCTGCGTTCACGCGGCGGGAGCTTCATCTTCGGCCTAGCTCTAATGAGCATTTGCAAAATAGCAGAAGCCCCCGCATTTATGCGGCGGGAGCCTCACCTCTCGCCGGTCTCGGATGCCAGATAGATGGTAGAAAGTGAGACTCCCACCACGTAAACATGGGGGCGTCCAAAGAATCATCGGTTTGAGTGCGCATCTGTTTCGCATCGAGGTTGATAGTGACGCTCCCACCGCGTAAGCGCGGGGGCCTCTCCATAGTTGGGCGAAGGGCTTTGCTAATACGGCACTACCGCGAGTTTCGATGGGAGGCGGGAAGAGTCGCCGATTGCGAAAATCTCAAATCCCAATTCGTAACGCCGGATTTGGACCCAACCAACAGTCGCTGTTGCCCGTTTTCAGTCACTAAAGCAACCCCAGTGATTTCGTTACCGGTTTCAAAATCGCCCAGCCAGGATCCATCTCGGCCAAACAGATGAACGGCTCCGTCGGAATTAGCAATCGCCCACGCAGCTGAACCTGTGTCGCTTGCAGCGACTGAATCCAGATTGTGTTCGAAGTTCTGCGGTCCGATCGACGCGGACCAGTTCACCGAATCATTTGGAACGACACCAATGGCAAACCAATTTCCGTCTTTAGAAGTGCCAAGGCAACAATGCTGGTTTTCGGAGCTGTCGATGCGACTCACTTGCCAGGTTGCCAAGGCAGACAACGATTTGCCGGATGATAAATCAATGAGTTTTCCTTCGAAAACGCCTAATCGGCCCAATTGCGAGACCGACGAACAAGGTTGGTTTGAAATTTTGTCGCCGGAAGCAGAACGAAGATTGACCTTGTGGACCCCTCGATCGCCAGCGAAGGCAACGATCATTTCATCGTTGCTGGTTAACTTGACATCGCGAATGGCCGCTTCGCCATCATTTGGGTAAGTCGAAACGAGTTTCCAGTTGTGATCAAAAACAAAGACTCGATTGCCTTGAGGCATGAACGCGGCGAACCACATACGGTATTGCGAATCCGTGTTGGTTCGAATTGTGCTGACGCCGAATTCGTTCGGCAAATCCAGTTCGTATCGATTGACGGCGCGTCCCTGATCATCGAGTTGCACGACCGTCCGCCATCCGTCAAGGACGTAGGTTAACTTCGAGTTGCCAAGTTCGGCGACGCAAATGTTTCCTGGGAGTTTGAATTGAGAATTAGTCCACGTCCGATTCGAAATCAGGCGACCGTTACTGTTAATGTCGAATGGCGAGTCGATCTCTCGTGAGCGACTTGCAGCGTCGGCGGCGGAGGAAACGCCGGCAGCCAAAAGTTGTCCGTGATAGGCTTCCAGAAACTGTTTGTATTCGGACAGCATTTCTTCAGCGATGTCCTCGCCTTCGTTGATTCGTTCGATCGCGGCCCGCGTATCTTTCAGCCATTCGCCTTCGATGTTGCGGGCAAACTGGACGCGCAAGTTCTTGTCGAAGATGACCAAGCATGGAATCGACTTGACACGGAATTGCAAACTTGTTGCCAAGTCTTTGTCGTAGTAAAACGGCATCGTTGTGTTTCGAGCCACTTCATGAAGGGCCATGTTCATGGAATGCACATCGGATTCGTAGCTCGCGCGATTCGGTTCCGAATAGACGACGCCGTAGTTTTGTCTTTCACCTGGAATGTCCTTCACGAGCTGATCCAATTCATAAATCGTTTCCAGCTTCGCGTTTCCCGAAATCCACAGCAGCGTTGTTGTTTTGCCTTTAAAGTCTTCGCTCTCCAGGATCTTTCCCGACTGCGTCAATAAACTGAATTCAGGTACCCCGTCTCCGATAAGTTCTGACGGTAGTGAATCGGGAATCTTTACGAACTTGCGAACGGGAGTCGCGTCAGTTCGTGGTTTGAGCGCGAATGCCTCAGCCGGAATCAACTTTTCGAACGATGCTTCATGAAATCGAGCCACGATGCGCAAGTTAGTGATTTCTGGAGACGAACGTACTTTCGCGTCGAGGCAATCGCTCGGAAACGCTGCTTGCCAGATCGTCGAATTCTCCTTGTCGATCCACAAGTCAACGTAGCCTTCGTCGTTTTCGGAAGGATAACATCGAAGGACAAAACACGGCCGG
>CAMYNE010000715.1 GCA_947259675.1 uncultured Pirellulaceae bacterium | reverse complement strand
CCGTCGAATACTAATCAATTTGACATCGATAACGCCCCGATTGACTCAAGGGAGTTGGTCGGGTTTTCCATTGCGCCAAATGCCAACAATACGGACAGCCTCAAATTCCCGAGAACTCAAGCGTTATTTGCAACCGACCATCAATGGACCCTTTATCGGCGACGACAACACAGGTTTCCAACCACAGAGGCCGGGAAACGTTGAAACCGACTCGCATAGTTGGTAGCCTATCTCGCAGGCAATGCTTCGCGTGATTTAATCTGCAATCGCACTCCACGCGAAGACGGCTCAGCGCACGGACAATCTATCCGTCTCCTCCTAAGATGGATAGATTGCAATTCGTTTATCTGGCTTGGACGCACGATGAAGTTTCCAATTCGATTTTCAATCGCTGTCCTTTTGACTGTCGTGGCGATGCTGGGTGGCTTTCTCGCGGGATATCAATATCAATTCCGAATTCCGGCGAAATATGAGGGGGTATGGAAAATAACATCTGCCCTGGAAGATGGCATCGAAATACCATTAGCATCGTCGCCTGACGGTTCGGTAGGAATCGGGGAGTGCAAGGAAACAGAATTGATTTTTACTGGCAATCGAATCGGAATTGTTGATACCAGTGGACGAGCGTTAGTCGCTGAATTACGAAGGGTCGCGGATTCTCCCGATTTGAAATTGGAGCTAGAGGGTCTCGGCTACGAAGGCAGGAGGGACGAATTGCATTACGCGATACTCAAGCGATCAGGGTCAAAACTCATTTTTGCCTGGGTAGGCCAAAACGCGAGGGAAATCGACATGAGTGTCGGCGGCCAACAATTCGTTTTTACACTCGAGCGCTACGCCCCCAACGAAAAAGCCAGATAACAAATGAGCGTTTGACTTCGCGGCGGGTTTGATTTTAGATTTTCAGCGGGGTAAGGCTGGACCTCGGTTTGAAGTTGGAAGTAAGTTGGCAGGTTGGTTCCAATTTCGCCTGGCGGTTATTCGGCAGGTAGAGTGATGGAACTGCGACCGGATTCCCGTTGCGCCTCATCAACGATCCGAAACCATTCGATTCGAGCAGAAACTCAACCGTTTTTTGCTCTGCGTAAAAATGGACCGTTTTTTGACGAGCCTGCAACCGGGGGCCGCGAATGTGTTGGCCAGGTTTTAGGTGCGTCGGTCACATCGGCCGACTGCACGAACGGACTTGACCAACCTGCGTCGGCGTGAAACGCCGAAGCAGTTTCAGCCAATTCTTCGTGCATCCGGTTATTGCAGAGTTTGGTCCGAAATTGCAGAGAATTGCAGAGAATCCTGAGACAGTTATAATAAGAAAACACCGGAAAAACTCACGTTTTTCTCTCATGTCATAGGTGTTCGGGACGCAAAGGTCGCAAGTTCAAATCTTGTCACCCCGACTCTTCGGACCGTAGGTTCATTACGATACGGAACGGTTCTCGTTGAATGAACCCGTCCCTGTTTCCTGTCTGTTTCCTGTCCCAGCGAGCGATGCGCGTCTTGCAGGATTGGCTGCCAGGGCGGCAAACAACATAGCCAGTGATGCATTCAATTCCAGGTTCTCCTCCAGCGTGACTTGCCATCGTAGTTTCGTAACTCCCAAATCCAATAACTGCGCGACGGCTGCCAATGCGAACGCGATGATCAGGAAGCGAACGGTCGAATGCTTTCGGACAAGCTCGCACAGCTTATGTCTGAATATCCAACCAAGCGCCAGGAAAAACACGCTGACAACGGCGATCGCGACTCGACCTGACACTTGCGTTAAGATCAGCTTGCCAATGTCGTGAAGGGCGTCGATCTAATCTCAAGCTTTGCAGTCGCCGCGATGCGGGGTGGTTACCATGTAACAGTGAAAGTCCTGGCCATCTAGTCCGGGATGTACTTCAGCAACTCGTTGGCGTCGCCAAACGCCTTCGTCAATTTCGCTATCGGATCGCTACCTTGAACTTCGTACAGAGAGTGATAACGCTCCCAAGCGAGGATTTCTCGCAGAGACGCCAGGAACATCTGTTCGGCTGGCGAGAAGAGATCGCTTGATTTGACCGGCAGCGATACTTCATTCAACAGACTTGTACACTCCTTATAAAGCCTGATTTGATTCATCCGGCACGTTCTCTCGATTTTGGCAAGATCATAGGCGATCGGCTCAACGCCTGCACAATCCCAGTCGAGCAGGAAAATTCGCCTATCATCGGACACGGCCACGTGGCCGACACTCAGATCGCCGTGGCAAAAACTTATCGTAAATTGTCGTTCGGAGTCGGCCAATCGACCGACCACCGACAAGAACTGCCGCCGATCTCGCCAACGTTGGTCCCACGACAGCAGCGCGGCTGCTTGTTCGACCCTCTCGCGGACGTCGCTGCCCAAACAGGACTTGATCGGCCCAGACGAAACACCAAACGTCGAGTAGTGACGCTGCAAACTCGGCAGCAACGTTTGACTCAACAGAGTGTGATCTCTGCGTCGAAATACGATTCGACCAGAGACGAATTCTTCCATCAGAAACGGGCAGTGGGCGTCGAAATCTGTCGCGATAATCTTGGGAGTGCGGAGATGGTGTATGTCTTCCACGATGCGCCGGTTCTCAACCTCCACTTCGAGCCGGGAGTGACCGGATGAGGATGCTTTTATGGTCGCAGGCTGGTTCGTGTACGGATAGAACGACCGAATTACGTAGCCGCCAACACGCCGGCGGACGTTCACCGCAGCGGCACGCGAGTCAAATAGAAATGTGCCGCCGCGCAGGTACGACTGACACAGGCGCCCCAGGCCCTTCACCGACACCCCCGCCAGAATTGGCTGGTGGCTCGGTCGCCGAAGTCGTTTCCGCAGGCATGCGAGGGCAAAACCGGGCTGGACAAACCAGTCGCCCCCGTCGATGTAGCGGCCCGATAGGCTGGGTGAACCGTCGGCCACAGCTTGTTCGATATGTTGGAGTTTGGCGAAAATGTCCTCGATAAGTTTGTGGCGATGAGTGGCATGGTCCTGCATTATCAAGTCCCGAAGTCTTACGATCATGGCCCAACGCCAAAGGTCTCTCGCCCAGCGGTACGGAAATACACTCTCACCTTGATTTCTCACGGGGCCGAAGAACCCATTTTATTCGGAAACGACGAGATCATCGATCGTGGTAGGGACCTTGCAGGCGGGCCCCGCCACAGATCCGTCTGTGGGTGGGTTAAACCTGGACGGGGCGGGTACTTTCGTACAAAGCGTCCCATCCGACTCCCGGGCCGGCGAGGCTTGCCTCAAGACTGCGACGTTAACGGACCGTTTAAGGGGAGAGAACGTTTAAGGGTACAGGCTGTCGCGACCGTTTAAGGACAGGCTGACGGGTTAAGCCCATTGCGCGGCTCTCTTAGAGAGGGCGAACTCGCGTAAATCAACCCAACAAGACGACACAAAATCGCTATTCATCAAACCAATAGGACAACGAAATGCAATTCGATCTCCGCAGGTGCACATTGATGATCGGAACGGCGTTCGCGCTTCTGATTGTTGGGTGTGGTCAATCGAATGTGGTGTCTCATTCCAATACTGAGACAAATTCGTCGCTTGTTCAAGAAGCATCCCTGGTTGTCGCTACCGCTCCACTCTCCGCCTCGTCCGAGTTCATCGTGCCCGACGAAGTGAGTCGAATCCTCAAAATGAAGTGCCACCTGTGTCACGGCGGCGCGGAAACAAAAGGTGGCTTCAACTTTAAGAAAATGATCTACCAGCTATCGCCAAAAGCGGAATGGCAACCAATGGATTGGAGAGGCGCGACAAAGATCAAGTTGGCGATTCTGCCAATTGACGGAAAGCCTGCACTGATGCCGAAAAAATCTGGTTCGATCTGGAATCCGCTAACGCAGGAGGAAGCGAATACTGTAGCTGCGTGGACTGATTATCCGTTCAGCCGATAACCGGCATCTAAAAACTCAAACCCGTGTCGGATCCAAACGATGCGGATTGATCGGTCACTTTCTCCGATCCAGGAGGCGGGACCCCAGAATGGCGTCGGCAATCAATTGAAACGCCTAATTTGCTCCGACTACTCACCCAAAAAGTGCGTTTACTTGCATTCCCAGTCAGGTTCGGTACGATAAAAAGCGACATGTATGGCTTTGCTTAATTGCCCAATATTTTTCGGGA
>CAMYNE010000714.1 GCA_947259675.1 uncultured Pirellulaceae bacterium | reverse complement strand
ATTTCATAAACAATGGGGCGAGACGGTGCGGCGTCGGTGCAAAATGACGGCACCTGAATCGACAACAAATACAATCCGTCCTGGATCGCGTCGGGAACGAAGATCATTTCACTGATCGTTTTTTCGCGCCAACATTCAGCCGACAACCGATGCGTCTGCTCGGCAACATTCCAAAACAGATGGTGGTTGGTCAGCAAACCGTCATCGTACATGCGGTCAACCGAAGGCAAATCGATCAAGAGGTGTTTCACGCCCAGCTCAACAATGAATTCCGTCGCTTCTACGGTCAAAAAAGCAGGCTCGTTCCCTTCCGCGTAGGCTCGCGATTTCTTGGTTTCAGCGTTGGGACGAGTTCGCACGATCAACGCATCCATTCCACTCCTGTTGCCGACTTGTGATTTGATCGTATCAGCCGTGATCACTCGATCGGATCCTTCGAGTGGGGGTCGATAAACGTCGTGCATTTCACTCGCCAAAACAGACTCGACGGAAATCAGCAGTCCAAGCAGAGGACTAAACCTGATAACCTGACCGACAAACACTTCATCATCCACGATATGGGCGATGGTTTCTGTATGCGTTCCGTTACAATGTGGAACCAAAAAAATATCGTCCACATTGCAGCCGCCTCCCCGAGCCGTGCGGCCAACAAAACCACCTAGTTCAAGCGGTTTACGCGAGGCCTTGTCCGCTCCAAAGTGGTTCGGTTGTGGACCGTCGAAATCGAGATTTATGGCAAGCGATCTACCTTGCGACAAATCACTCGTGTATCGGTGACCGTTATGTTCAAATTCTATCTTCATATTTAGCTCAATGGTTGCACCTATTAGAACCAAGCTGAACGATTCTATGTAGCCTACTGCAATCAGTGCTTAAGACTGGTAAATTATCAGAGATGTTTAGGAGCAAGAATGCAGAACCATCCCAACGCACAAGTGAGTAGCTAATGGATATCGATCTGACGGGTCACAGAGCCATTGTTTGTGGAAGCAGTCAAGGCATCGGACGAGCGATTGCCATCGAACTCTCGCGCCTGGGCACCGACATCACGTTAATGGCTCGGAACCCAGAGCGACTTGAATCGGTCGTGCGCGAACTTGACACTGAATCCGGCCAGAAACACGAGATGATCGTGGCTGATTTTTCTGAACCGGCTCAGGTCAAGATTGGAATCGATCAATTTGTAAACGGAAAAAAAACGGCCGACATCCTCATTAATAATACCGGAGGCCCGCCCGGCGGTACGGCGATCGACGCTGACGTCAATGAATTCCTTGAGGCCTTTAACAGCCACCTGATTTGCAACCAGATTCTGGTCAAAGCGATTGTTCCGGGAATGAAACACAAAGGCTTTGGTCGGATTATCAACATCATTTCCACGTCGGTAAAACAACCCATTAGTGGCTTGGGTGTTTCCAACACGGTTCGCGGTGCGGTGGCAAACTGGGCCAAGACGCTGGCAAACGAGCTGGGGCCGTTTGGAATCACGGTTAACAATATTCTGCCCGGGACAACACGAACTTCACGATTGGACCAAATTATTGACGCCCGTAGTCAGAAGAGCGGTCAGTCGATCGAGGACGTCACCAAACAGTTCGAATCGGCCATTCCAGCGGGGCGCTTTGCCGATCCAAAAGAAATCGCTGCGGTCGCTGCGTTCCTGGCAACGCCAGCGGCGGCTTATGTCAATGGAATCAATCTCCCGGTTGATGGAGGACGGACTGCGTGTCTGTGATGCTGTGTCGACAAAAATCAAGAATTACATAGGTGGTCAACTTGTTGAACCCAACAACGACCGCTGGCTGGACAACTACGAACCGGCGACCGGACAGATTTATTCACAAGTCCCGGATTCGGATGCGAGCGATATCGACACCGCTGTTGCGGCTGCCAACGAGGCCTTCCAAGGCTGGTCCCAATTGCCCGGCGGTCAAAGGGCAGGGCACTTGCATCGAGTTGCCAATGAAATCGACAAGCATTTTGATGAACTTGTAAAACTGGAATCGCGTGACAATGGCAAGCCGGAATCGCTTTGCCGGGCCGTCGACATCCCACGCAGCTCGATCAACTTGCGTTTTTTTGCAGGACTGATCGAGGGTTATGCTTCAGAATCTCACGCCATGCCAGACGCAATCAACTACACGTTGCGGCAACCGCTTGGCGCGGTGGGCTGCATTTCGCCGTGGAATCTTCCGCTTTATTTATTCAC
>CAMYNE010000713.1 GCA_947259675.1 uncultured Pirellulaceae bacterium | reverse complement strand
GTCGCGGGCGGTGGAATCAATCGCTTACGGATTTTTTGGAAACGCACCGGTTCCATGATTCGGGAATGTGCAACATTGAGGAAGTCGTTGTCAATTCAAGTTTTTTGGAACGCTCAGGTCCGACCTACACTCCGATGACCCGTGTGAAACTCGTATGATCGCGATTACGGATCGCGTTTGGGCTAATTCCGGTAAGTTTTTGCCAATTCTTACCTTACCAACAAAAGACCGCCCAGAGTGGCCTTCTTACTGACCCAGGTTACCCAAAAGCCAAATTATTAACAAAATCTGATAGCAAATTCGCAAAATAATCGGCGGTATCACTTCTTGACGTTTTAGTGGTTTTTTGTTCACCTTTGACCTGATGTGTCACGGTTTTGGTGAATGATAGTTGAGAAGGTACTTGTAAAGCCGAATTCCGAGTCTTACGTTATGGGTATCCGGTAATGGCGATGACTTCGGGTATTCGGTTAGGCCTTCTCACTTAACCCATTCCAACGTACTCACGCAGGAGCCATCGATGGTTGCGAGCACAAAAACAACGGCGTCCCTTTCAAAAATTTCTAACGGAAAAGCAGTTATGGCAAAAAAAACATCAGCAAAAGCACCAGCCAAAAAAGCTTCGAAAGCGGAATCGAAAAAACCAAAAGTTGACAAATTGTTGGATAATAACGAGTCATTAAAAAACACCGTTCAGCAGATCGAAAAACAATTTGGTGACGGTTCGATCATGGCGTTGGGAAACGATTACGTTTCCAAGATCCGTGGAATCTCCACCGGCAGCCTATCGCTCGATGTCGCACTAGGTGGACAGGGGGTGCCCTGTGGTCGGATCATCGAAATCTATGGTCCTGAGTCGAGTGGTAAGACGACGTTGGCTTTGCACGTAATTGCCGAATCACAGAAAAAAGGCGGCGTCGCAGCCTTCATTGATGCAGAACACGCCTTTGATCCAACTTGGGCCAAAAAATTGGGCGTGGAACTGGATATGCTTCTCGTCAGCCAACCGAATAGCGGCGAAGAGGCGATGCAAATTGTAGAGATGCTTGTCAAGTCAAACTCTGTCGATGTGATTGTTCTCGACTCGGTCGCTGCTTTGGTTCCCAAGAAAGAACTTGAAGGAGAGATTGGTGACTCGCATGTTGGGCTTCAGGCTCGTTTGATGAGCCAGTCGATGCGAAAACTGACCGGCGCTATCGCCAAGAGCAAAACTTGTACGATCTTCATCAACCAGATTCGCGAAAAGATCGGGGTTATGTTTGGCAGCCCCGAGACAACGCCTGGCGGTCGCGCACTCAAGTTTTACAGCTCAGTTCGAATCGACGTTCGCCGGATCGGCTCTTTGAAAGATGGCGATGAACAAGTGGGTCAACGCGTGAAGGCAAAAATTGTCAAGAACAAAGTAGCTCCTCCATTCCGAGTCGCCGAGTTTGACATGATGCACGATTGCGGAATCAGTTATGAAGGCGATGTGCTGGATCTGGGTGTCGTTCACAAAATCGTCATCCGCAGTGGCGCCTGGTTCAAATATGGAACGACGCATCTTGGTCAAGGGAAAGAAAAAGCGCGCAACTTTTTGAAAGAAAATCCTGATGTTTGTGAAGAGATCCGCAACAAAGTCCTTGAGGCGGGCGGATACGTTGATGACATCAGCTCAAAAATCCAGGAAGTGGAAGAGTCTTCAAGCGAAAAACTCCCTGCCAACGCGTTTTAGGATTTCTTCGGTCGAACCTGATTATCCGTTGTGGCTTCCGACGAAATCGTACGGACATTATCTCATCGTTAAGCGGCGATTCGCCGGGATTTCACCCACAGCACAATGCGGTGGGTGAAAAAAAGAGTTGCTTTGTTGACGTGGTTTTGTGAATCTGCGCCCCGAAGCTCCAGCCGAATGGCACTTACTTTACGGCGACTCGACACCCTCTCCCGACGACACGTGAGCCTCCGGCAGAGGAATTAAAAGATTCCTTGCGGAATCAACAACCCTCACCCGACGCTGAGACGTCGACCTCTCCCAAACTTGGGAGAGTTTGGGTCCTGAAGTAAGTGCCATTGAGGTGCAGCCCCGCATCAGCCCGGGCGAAATATTCCACCAGCCTGGGCTGGTCGCCGCCGTCGATCGACTAAGCCTCAAAGAGGGCGGCGGGCGCTAACCGCTTGAACTGTGAGTTTTATTTAGGTCCGTTCCGAGTTTTAGGCCCGTTCCGTTAGGGCTTT
>CAMYNE010000712.1 GCA_947259675.1 uncultured Pirellulaceae bacterium | reverse complement strand
GTACGCAGTGTCCCGTTCGGATCCGGCAACTGCATTCCGGCTTTCGATCCGATCAGCCACATCAGACTGGATTTCAAAGGTCCAAAACAAGGTCCCAGCACGCTCATTTGCAAGCGAATTCTCTTACTTGGCGCTTAAAGATAGGTTAACCCTAGAGTGTATATCACCGTCGTCGGTTTCCTTAAAGTACGTGGTCGCCACCGTCGACACTTCATCAAACGGGGAGTTTTGAAGAGCTGAGAGATCAAGGGGATTTGAATAACCGAGCGACTATTTTCAAAATAGTTCGTTTCGAATCCGGAGTGAAGGTGGAGGCCACGTGCAAGACAATCAAGAAGTTGTTTCGCCAGCCAAGTGGACATTGAGTTCGAAATGGGTTGTCGGAACGATTGCTTTCGGTCTGTTGCTAGCCAGCATCAGTTCCGTTTTTTGGATCGACATGTATGTGGCTGCAGGTCGTTGGATTGAAGGAACTCATGGCGATCTTTATCGGATCATTGCATTCAGTGAGATTTTTGCCCATGGATTCGGCGTTGTTGTTGTTCTTGCCGGGACGTGGGCTCTCACTCCACAACTGCGGCGAATGATACCGCGAATGGCAAGCTGTGCAATTCTACCTGGGCTGATATGCCGATTGATCAAACTGCTCGTTGCACGCAAGCGGCCAAACTACTCGGCAATGCATATGGCCGATTCGGCAAGTGAAACCTGGATTGGGTTGTTCCCCAATTGGGAATTGGGATCCCAATATGCGAATCAGTCGTTTCCATCTGCCCATGCGGCAACGGCCATTGGGATGGCGATTGGACTGAGCTGGTTGTTTCCTCGTGGCAGGTACTTGTTCTGGTTCCTGGCCCTACTCGCCTGTGTGCAACGAATTGTATCAGGCGCGCATTGGATGAGTGATGTTCTTGCAGGTGCCTGCCTCGCAATCGTCATTTGCTTTTTCATTTTTCGGCAAGGCGCGTTAGGGTCAGCATTCCGTCGTCTGGAAAAGACACAATCTGAATACAGCGAAAGTTTGTCAATCGCAGACGACGATCGCGAACAACCGCGTTCAAATGCAGCTGCTTAAGCGCTGGCCGGTTACACCGGGGCTTACCGTTAATAACCGATCCGGCAAATGATTCGGATCAAGTTGGCATCCGGACCTCCTGCGAAAACCGTTTGGCACCGCGACCAGCGTTTCTGCAATCCAGCCCGGGCTCTGCCAAAAGCGCAAAACGGTTCAGCTGTTTTCAGGAATCGGTCGCCTCAGTCAAGCACCGCTTCTTAAGGAAATAGCTGCACTAGATTGCAATAGCGACCGAACACGTTTATGATAATTTCTTGTTAGAAAAAACGGGTTGAATCGTTCTCTCGATTTTGATTTAGGATCTAGTTCCCACAAGGAGTGCAGGTTCGATTCCTGTCACCCCACTAATGTGATAAGAGGACTCACGGCAATTTAGTCACGAGTTCTTTTCTTTTGTTCGCTACTATACGCCCCAGTGAAAAGCATGACGGCTCGTCCACTTTGGAAAATACAAGGCTTATTCCACCTCATCGGCCGCATTGCGAAACGAAAGCATGTTTACCGCGATTGCGGTTGTGACGAGCTGCATTTTTTTTGACCAAATCGAATTGGTCTCCCGAGAGTTATCGCACCAGCCTTACATTTAAGTACACTCAAGCATTTCAAATGATTAAATTCTCGGACTTGCAATCCAAACAGAAAAAGATCTGCATTGTCGGATTAGGATACGTTGGCTTACCTCTTGCAGTAAGGATGGCCAAAGAATTCCTAGTGGTTGGATACGATATCGACGCCGATCGAATTGCCCGTCTGCGCAAACACGACGACCGAACCGGTGAAGTCTCCCAACAGGAATTAGAGCAAAGCGATGTTCAGTTTACGTTCGATGAAACAACAATTGGCGACTGCCATTTGATTATCGTAACGGTCCCGACTCCGATTGATCAGAATAATCGCCCCGATTTGAACCCACTCCGCAATGCTTGCAAAACGATTGGAAAAAATCTGACTCGCGGTGCTATTGTCGTGTTTGAATCGACCGTTTACCCGGGAGCTACCGAAGAAGAATGTGTCCCGGTTCTAGAGCACGAGAGTAACTTGTCCTGGAAAGACGGCTTTTTTGTTGTAACGAGGAACTGCGTCTTAACAGCAGGCTGGCTGCAGCCATCTACCTGGAAGTCGTAGCCATATCAGGCAGCCGGGAGCGGCCGG
>CAMYNE010000711.1 GCA_947259675.1 uncultured Pirellulaceae bacterium | reverse complement strand
CGAACCTGCGCATCGACGTTGCCGGTCCGCAACAAGTCCATACAGGTCAATGGGTCAGCCATGTGTTAACCGTGACAAATGTGGGAGACGGCATTGCTGAGAACGTGCGGTTTGCTCGGGAACAAATCACGGCACTGCACGTCGAAAAAAACCAATTGGATTTTCTTATTCGTCGAATTGCGCCTGGCGAGACAAAAAGGGTGGAGCTGAAATCGTTTACCCAGTCTGCCGGTAAGTTTGATTTGGGTTTCGCGGTTACATCAAGAAATCTTAATCCTCAAAAACTGACTCGCGTCCTGACAGTCCTGCAGCCCGAATTAGAGGTCTCGGCGGTCGGACCCAATGTCAACTTTGTTAATCGAGATGGAATTTACAAAATTCAAATTGACAACACGGGACTCGTCGATGTTACCGACGTCAGTATTGGACTCGACGTAGCAGAAGGCTTTGAAGTGACTACGGTCAGCCGCCAAGCTAAGGTTGAGCCTCAAACTGGTCGATTGAATTGGTTCTTCGAAAAAATTGATGCAAATTCGAAAGAAGAAATCCAACTCAAAGCAGTTTCGAAAACGCCTGGACGCCAAGTTTGCACAATTGAAGTTCGCAGTAATGAAACGCAGGCTGAACAGATCAAACTGGTAACCCGAGTTGCGGCGCGGGCTGATGTTAGCATCAACCTCAGCAACCAGGGTGGTCCAGTTGAAGTTGGCGGTAAAACAGAATTCGTTGTTGCTGTCTCCAACAAAGGCAGTAGCCTGGCGTCGGACGTACAAGTGAAAGTGGAGTTTTCAGCTTCCCTGATGCCCATTTCACAACCAAGCTATTCCGTCAGAGAACTTGATAACACGATTCAGTTCACACCACTGGAAATTGCTCCGGGTGAAACGAAAGAGTTCCGTTTTGGCGTTGTCGGCGTCGCTGCAGGAGAACATGTCGTTCGAAGCGTCGTCAAATTGAATGGTTCAGAGCGATCACTCATGGCAGAAGGCAGTGTGTTTGTTTTCGAAACAGACCAGTCCAAAGTCAGTGAATCTCTGGAACCTACGATCCATCGAAAATAGGATCGCTTATCACCAGAAAGAGCCGCGGCGGCCGCTTGCGGCTTTTTTTATGGGTGTCAGCGATTTCGACTTGATTCGAAAGCAACGTACGATGTTTGACTTCCGTCACCACTCGCCCGTCTTGTCTGCAATCATTGACTGGGCGACAGATTAACAATCACTTGACGTTGTTGGAAGAAATCGCTAACAGATCAAAATATACATACGTGTTTTGGAGTCAACTATGCGCGACCAAGCGGCCATCTCGGACGCTGAATGGCGAGTGATGCACGAAATCTGGCGATTGGAAGAACAACAGCCGGAGTCAACTTCTCGCGATATCATTGATCAACTCAGCCAGAAAACAGAGTGGTCGGATGGAACGATCAAGACACTGTTGCATCGCTTGGTGCAAAAAGGCGTTTTGAATTTCCAGCGCAAAGGAAATCGCTATCTCTATCGCTCCAACTATACCGAACAGGAATGTGTCGACCAGGTTTGCAACCAGTTGCTGCATACAGTGTTTAATGGTCAACCGGTTCCAATGTTGCAGTACCTGGTTCAGGCGTCACGGTTGAGCGGGCGGGAAGTTGAAACGCTTCACGAAATACTGCAGCACGTTCGACGGTCGCTCCCGCCACAAACACCTCGAAACGTGTGTGGCTACCAAGAATCAGTTGACCCTTAATGGGTTCAACTTGATGCAGACAGTATGCGCATCGTCCCGACGGGCCGTCCTTGAGCTTCGCGCTGGGTAAACTCGAGCGCCGTACGACTACTATTTTCGTCGCTTTCTGGGCAACCTGGTAAACTGCCAACCGCTCATGAAATAGTGTTCGCCAAACGGCTTGCACCATCGGCATTCGGCAATGATCTCGCTCGCGGTGTCCTTCAAACGATAGATTTCCAGCGTTGCAGAAGCTCGTTGGTCGACGGGTTTTTGTGAAATCAAACAGATTCCGGCCGAAGAGATGTTTCGACTAAACGCGTGTATTTCTTCTTCACTGTCGTCCAACTTCACTGTTACAGGGCAAACCAGGCGTTCCCGATGAACACTCCTCAGTTCGGTTGAATAACGAGCATCGTCCTTAATGATGTCCTTGATCAAACGATCGATTTCAGGACTGACGAAAAGTTGATTGCCGACCAACATAATGGACCTCGATCTACTAACTGCGAAGTTGATTTG
>CAMYNE010000710.1 GCA_947259675.1 uncultured Pirellulaceae bacterium | reverse complement strand
GGGGCCAAATTTAACGAAGTACAGAAATACATAACAATAGCCAACTATCTGTTCACACCCTGTACAATAATGGCTAGTCCCGTTTATTTTAATAAGTGGTCGCCAGAATTACAGGAGGCAATTAGGGTGTCGGCGCGCGCCGCCGCCGAATACTCATTTGTGCGTGGTGCTGAACTGGATACCAAATACCTTGAAGAGATGCGGAAAACATCTGAGGTGAACACGATTGATGCGGCCAGTTTTCGTGAGGCAGTCCGGCCACTTTGGGACAAAGTGGCTGAAAAGGTCGGAGAGGATTTGATGGCCCGCGCGATTGACGCGACCAAATGAATTTAGTGGGCAGGGCCGATATATCGGCCCTGCCCAGTTAAAAAAATCTTCCTGCAACCTTCTGCACGTCTTGGAGAACCAAATGAAACGAGAGCCCACGTTTTTCAACGAGACGCGACTTCGCGCGGCAATGGAAAGGGACGGTATCGATCTTCTCATTCTCAGAGGAAACGAAAACTCGAAATACGTTTCCGAGTTTTTCAACAATGGCGGACAACTTGCCTATCGACCGTTCACCGTCTTCTTTTTTGCTGATCCCGCCAAAGAGCCGGCATTTGTGGTTCCTGCCGTAGACTTGCATCTGGCCATGGATTCCACATGGATCGAAGACGTTCGAGCCTATGCCATGGCCGAGTTTTTCACTGACGTTGATACGCATTTCTACGATGATTTCTACGATGCAGCATCTACCATTCTTGAGGAGCGCAAGGTGACCGGCCTTGTAGTGGGCACGGAAGGTGAAAGTTTGCCAGCCGGGTTCAAGGCGAGAATGGACAAACTTCTGGATGGCAACAAGATTGTCGACGCTTCAACCTTGATGGATATCGTCCGGATGGTCAAAACGCCGGAGGAGGTCCGTCGGTTGAAATTCGCGACAGATGTGACGGTCAAGGCTCATGCCGCGTTTCGGGAAGCTATCCGAATCGGCTCGAATGATCATGCGCTTTTTCGCGCAGCAACTGGAACTATGATCGAAAACGGGGCGGATGGCATAAAGTTCATCAATATCGGATGCGGTCCTGGAACCTCATATGCCGCGCATTCGCCATTCCCAGTTGGGCACACCATAAATCGTGGCGATTTCGTCAAAGTTGATATGGGAGCTTCCTATCTTGGATACGGCGCCGATTTTGTGCGCTCTTATTTCGTCGGCGAGGCGAGCCAGCGTCAGAGGGACATTTGGAAATGGTTGAACGAGGTTCAAATGGAGTTGGGAATGGGCCTCACGCCAGGAATGACAGGCGGCGAAATCTTTGACCGTGGCCACAAGATGATATCCAAATATCTCCCAAATTTTCCTCGCGAGTTTGTCGGTCATGGTCTCGGGCTGGGTTCCCACGAACAGCCAAGGATGAATCATGTCAATAAGACCGTGCTTGAGCCGGGAACGGCCTATTGCATTGAATATAGCTACTATAACGACGGAGTGAGGCACCATACCGAAGAGACATTTTACATCACGGACAATGGCGTGGAATGCTGGACAGCGGATTGCCCCAGAGAGCTGATCGTAGAAGCATAGGGGCTTTGACACGTTAACTCAGTTGGCGGAGTGGGGGTGCGGTGGTAAGGCTGTGTTGATGAAGCCAATTTCCTTCAAACGACACCGCTTACGCAGCCGTTTTTTCCGGTCCTTCGCCTCGCCTCTCCTTCAAAGTTTCCTTGAAACCCGTGCGCAACCGTTGACGACACATGAAAAAGCCCGGCAAAGCCGGGCTAATCCATTGATGTTTCTATAGAAATTTGGTTGCGGGGGCCCGAAGCCACTTATACCGAACTGCTCTGAGAATCTGATCTTCGAATGTGTAGGTTCCTGCCGAACTCCAGTCTACGAATCTGGGGGTCAGGGGTTCGAATCCTCTCCGGTGCGCCAATTATTTCAATGACTTAACTTGGTTTTGCAAAATTGTATTGTAACATGGCGTCCAAATGGCGTCCACTTCAATTGCAAAATCGTCCAACCTAACCACCACCTAAGCTCAATTGCGCCGTTCAACATTTTGCAAGTGGCGCACCAACGTGAGAACGCCGGAGCAATAATCCACCACTGAAGCGGCCGGATTGTCTGGCTGTTGGCCGGAGCAAAACTCCGCCAGTGGTAGCCTTTCTGTCTTTTGGCAGAGGGCGGGGATGAAGCGAGTGGATTTGTATGGGCGCGTACGTCACGCGGTTATTGTTCAAG
>CAMYNE010000709.1 GCA_947259675.1 uncultured Pirellulaceae bacterium | reverse complement strand
CATCAATCGCGTTAATCGCGAAAGACTCTTCGACAACAACGTTGTCTGTACGATTCTGGCTGATGTTCTTAACTTCTGCCGAGAGTTTCAAGCTGAGACTTTTCAAACGCGGTGGAACCAGGAACTTGCAAACGGTTTCCGCATTGGTGCCCAGTTTCAGGTCTTTAATTAGTTTGGTCGACGAAAGGCCATCGAGATTAACGGAAGTGATGAGGAGCTGCACATTTTCCAACAGCTTCGTTGTTACAGGATGGCCAGCGACAGCAATCCTTGGTCGTATCAGGATCTGGGTTTCATTGCTGCGAAGCAAAGATTCACGATCGACAAGCAATGCGGCATCTAAGCTGTAAGTTTCGGCCAAATGCTTGAACGACTGAAGGCAGTTGAAGTCGCCGCTGCGAATAATGGCCGCTTGAACGCCGGGGGAACTGGTAAACGGAACAATAATCTGACCATTTTTGTCAGCTGTATAGCGACGACCACCAATCGTCAACTCGGCGTTTTTGACAAGTTTGCTCGATTCGTCAATGACTTTGAAGCGATGCCCGGCGACGGTAACGTCACCGATCATGGAGAGCCGACTTTTTCGAATCAGGGCCCGACTGCTCTTCCCATTACCGATGAAATCGACCACAAAAACGCCCGGCCCCTTGATTTGAGCCAGCGTGAATTTGCGTTTTACTCTCAGCGCTGGTGCCTCATTGTATTCAAACGTTTGTTCATGATTGGGCACCAGCCCATCGAGGCTGATGTCGGTGTCGATTTCGCGACCGTGTTTCAAGTAATAATTGTGAGTGTTGATTTCGTAAATTTTGACGATCAGGTTCTGAACGTTTTTTGTGAACAACTCCAGTTGGACCTGGTCATCTACGGCATAAAACTCGGGATTCGTGCTGACAAAGTCGAGGTCAATTCGATCGACCAGATCCTGGTATTGTTTCGGGGACAGCAGCGAAGCCCATTTTTCGTTGTCTCCCAGTCCATTGAGGATCTTGGTCGTGGCCAACTGGGTTTTTAGATACGGGGTACGCACAAATGGACGAAACTGGCTTTCATCGTTCGCATCACGCAGGAAATGTTGTAAGAAATCCCGGACCAGTGGTTCATCATTTTGCACCGGTACCAACAGGAGTTGACTGCGATAGTCGGCGTTGAGATTGACGATATGATCGCGCGAAGCAACCGCTTTGATCAGTTCGGGATTAACGTATCCAACTTGTCTGGGAAGGCGAAGGTACGTCATGAATTTTCGTTTATCGTATTTACCTTGTCGTCGATTCAGCTCCAATTGACGATAAAGAACACACGCTTTGAGCGAATTAAATTTCGGGTTGAGCGGGCTGACGAACTTCCATAGCCGATCCAGGAAGGCTCGGTTTTCGGCCACGTCGACGCGCCAGTTCACGTCATTAGATGGATGCAGTTTGGAAAGATATGTGTTAACAAATTCGTTGTTATCCAATAGTTTAGGCATCAGTTGGGCGGATTCATCCAGTTGCGCGATTGTCAGATGGCGATGAATGTTGATGCGACCAAATCCGCCGCTGTCTCTTTGCTTTAAATCGTCGACCACTAATTTGACGAGGCCCGGGTAGTCAGGATATCGCAGTCGCTGGAGAAGATGACGCCTTTGGTCCTTCGACAGCGTCTTTCCGCTGATTAACTCCAGCCCGGCGTCGGTCAACAATTCCGTATTACGGCGAGTCAACGCTAGCTTCGTCAGGACATCCAATCCGATCAATTTGTCATTCAGCCGTGTCGGCAAGTCTCGTTGGGTCTGAGGAATCTCACGTTGGTGATTCAGGTTTAGCCCCAACTCTTTGCGGAGAAACTCAAGTGTCTCAGTCGGGTTGTCGCCGTATTTGAGGATTGCCAAACGGTTACGAATAAGATTGACCCGGTTCGTCCGACCAAATCGTTTGATCCACGGCTTCAGCATTTCTTCCGCTTTATCCAATTGCTCTGTCGTCAGATAATGCAGGCAATGAAAGTAGTAGTATGTTTCCGTTCCGGGCACCAATTGCTCAAGGGTTTTCTCACGATCGGTACTCAACGCATACTGTTCGACAAAACCGATTTCTTGAGCCGGGTTCTGTGCCGAAAGCGAACCCAGATCCCCGAAAATCCAGACGATTCCAAAAAGCGCAAAAATTGAATAGCGAAAAAGTGAAGAGCGATACATCGTTGGCTCCAAAGGTTCGAAAGCTCAGTCGGGAATCAGGCTGAGGCAGGTTA
>CAMYNE010000708.1 GCA_947259675.1 uncultured Pirellulaceae bacterium | reverse complement strand
TGAGAGGTGAATCACTCCAAATTACAAAACTGGCACGGTCGTCCGCTCCAGACAATTGACCACCCTTGTTCATTCCCGTCATC
Organism: uncultured Pirellulaceae bacterium; assembly: GCA_947259675.1. GTDB lineage: Bacteria > Planctomycetota > Planctomycetia > Pirellulales > Pirellulaceae > Mariniblastus. The sequence goes on along the minus strand of CAMYNE010000708.1, from coordinate 2,157 downwards.
GTGGCACCGTCGCCGGTCAGGCCACGCAGAACCTGTTCATGCGGCATTCCAGCCGCAACCAGCATGGCCGCCGTCAAGCGAACTTGTTCTGGTGTTTCTCCTGCGAACGCAATTGGGACGCTGTTGGAACAAGTCGCTACGATGCGATCCACAACCGCGTCATATTCGTGACCCTCGAGCGGATGCAAGATGACACCCGCGCCGCTGGCCACTAGCTCGTCTGCGTATTCATGAAGTTTTTCGCCCGTCGTCAGGATCGCGCCTTGCAATTCCTGCTGATCGATCATTTCCAGAGCAGAGCGAAGTTCCAGTGACGAATCTGCTTCGAAGATAGCCTTTCGGTCGCCCGATTTGACTTTTGCGACACTGGACTTTTTGATTTGTTCCATGGAGCTTCTGACAGCCGAGGTGACGTAAAGTTGCGTTTCGTCGACTTGGCCATCAAACAGCCCGCCCAACAATTGCATCTGACCTGTCAACGAAGTCGGGAATCGCGAATCGTTTCGAGCCGAGTTAGCCAGCACAAACTTGTTGGCAATGTCGGCGCGTTGAACAAAATCTTCATGCGCCAATTTCAGATGACCAACCACACCCGCTGAAGTATTCGTTGACAACGGGGCAAACCCGACGTCCGTGAATCCCCCAGCCAACATTTTTTCGGCCGCTTCTGATGAAGGATCAGCGCAGTCAACGGCTAACAAATGGGACACATCTGATTCAGCGTCGTTTTCAAGTTCGGGATTTTGTTTTAGATGAGAGTGGGCGACGACCAGCCCTGGGGTCACCGGTGAATCTCCGATATCAAATGTCTTGATGTCTTTGGTATCGCTATTTTTGCCGGTTGCGATTCGAGCAATTTTGCCGTCGCGAACGACAATCGTTGCCGGTTCGAATTGGCCATCTTGTAACAGTTGATTCGTTCGGATTGCATACTCCGATGGTAGACTCTCTGGCAACTCGGGCGAACTCAATTCGACGGATTCCGTCGCTTGGGCAACAACCTTTGTTTCATGAATGATTTGTCCACCACAGATGACCATTCTGGTTCTGGTCGAGGGATCGAGAGGATCGCCGGCAAACGCCACGATATCCGCATTTTTGCCAGGCTCGATGGAGCCGATTTGGTCAGCCACACCTAGCATCCGAGCCGCGTTAATGGTGATCGCCTGCAGAACTTGTTTTTTCGGAATGCCCATGGCGACAGCTTGAGCGGCCTGAAAACGCAACATGCGTGAACCGCGCGGATGACTCGAAAAGGTCGCGATCGACCAACTATTTCCGCTTTCAGCCAAACGGGTCAGCCATTCAAAGTCCGCGTCTTTTCGATAAGCGGGAGTCGACGCTTCCCGCCAGAGTGGACCGACGACGGTGGGACGATTGGATTCGACGATATCGGTCGAGCAACTGTTTGCTTTGCTGACCCCATCCAGAACGACACGAATGTCAAATTCCTTGGCCAATGCCAATACTTGCCTGATGGTATCGGAATGATGAGCCTCAACGTGCAGGGGAATCTCGTGTGCCAGAACTTTCTTCCACAATTCTTTCGTAGGATCAGGTTTCTTGGGCTTCTTTTTTTCGTCGTCTTTTTTGTCGCCATCTTTAACCGTTTCATCGGTCGGCTTGTCATCGGTTTTTGGCGCAGGTCTTCGGCGATCGGGTCCGCCGCGTCCAGTGCCAGGGCGATCACCGCGGTTGCGTTCGCCGCGTGTTCCCCGGGATCGGTTCTCAGTTTTTTCTGATTGGCCAGTCTCAGTTTTCTTCTTGGCTTCTTCTTCGGCCTTTTTCTTGGCTTCTTCCTCAGCCTTTTTCTTGGCTTCCTCGGCTGCCTTTTTCTTTCGCTCTTCTTCGGCTTTCTTTTCTTTTTCCAGTTCGTCTTTGACCTTCTTGATCTCGGTTTCTAGTTTTTCAAATTGCGAAAACCGATCCCGGGAAGTTTTGCCTGTTATTCCGATGGCCGCCTGAACACCCGCGTTTTCTTTGAGAACGATTTCTTCCGCAGATGGCTGCGGGCCAACACTCAATACGGCTCCATAGCCACCTAACGCACTTTCATTGCTCGGTTGCACGTAAACCGTTGTGACACCTTGCGCCCCGACTTCACGCCAGTCTTCGCTCCATGGATCGATGGCGTCGACAACATTTAACTCGCCTTTG
>CAMYNE010000707.1 GCA_947259675.1 uncultured Pirellulaceae bacterium | reverse complement strand
ACACGAGGTCAACTAAAATTCTCAGTTGTTTCCCGTCCGCGACATCCACAATTTGTGCGGATTGGTCTGAAATGATACGAATTTTCAATTCCTTGCCAAATGAGTACAACCCGTTATCTTCGTCGACCAACTGCTTCGCCGACGCGACTCGAAAACTCAAGCCGTCGCGTCCCTCGGTTGAAGACAACGTAACGGTCCTGCGCAGCCGAGTTTCGTTCGATTCATCGCCGACGACTGGTGAAAAGAATTCTTGGACTTCAACGTTCTCAAAAACATACATAAACGTCGGCCTTCGGACCTCGTCAAGAACGTAGCCTTTGAAATGATGCCTGGGGGGACGGCTCTCATCAACGAGCCAGGGGTCCGTAACATCATCAAGTTCGGGTCCTTTTGGCAAATTGATTGCTTTACCCAGCGGGCGTACATTTCCGGAACCCTGGCCAGTCCAAACACCGACCGGATCAACAAACTTGCCCTTCCAGATCATGGCAAGTCTCATTTGTTCGGCGTCAAACGCCAAGTTAACTCCGCCCGGATATCCCACGCCAATTCCCCGTTTGCCAATTCCGGGATAGCGACGACGCAACATTTGGGCTTCATCGCCAACCACAATCTCAAGTGGTTTTCTAACCACGCCGCTCGGCGTCCCCGCCTGTCGGCCGTCGATTAAATATTGCCAGAGCGCTTCGACTTGAAACGCTGGATTGCCCGCAATGTCTTTGCGGATCGCCACTCCGCCTGGCCAAAACGAAGGCATGACTGTGTTGGGACTGAATTTCTGGGGAGCCAGCATGTATTGATGGAACCAATCTTTTTCCAGACGCTCCGCCATTTCTGTCAGGTCAACGGCCGGCATGGTGTCCGATAATTTGTATTTGTAAGTATGACAGGCGACACAATTGAGCCCTTTGTTTCCCGCCATTTCCAGGCCCAGCTTTCGCATTTCTTTTTGATCGTCAAATGTTGCGAACTCGGTGTCCGACAACTTGTCGGTCCGTTGAAACAGTTCGACAAGATGGCCCACATTTTCTTCACCGTATTGAGGCATGCGAGTTTTCATGTACGGTCGAATCGTACGACCGTTAACCAATACATCGCGCATCCATTTGGGCCGTAGTTTGGCTCCGACCCCGGTGAGAGTCGGGGGAATCCGTCCTTGGTCGCCAAGATTCATGTTGGTGGTCTGGAAATGCGGATTGCGAATCGGTGTTACGCCGCCAAAGTCGTCTCGATCATGGCAGGCAATACAATTAAATGACTTCAGCGAAACGGCGATTTGATCTGATTCGGAAAGTTTGCTGGGATAGCTTTGGAGTGCGGCACGAATGGACTCCTTCTCTCTCGCTTTGAGTTGGAAATTGGGCCAGTTGCCAACCTTGTCAGAAAGACACCCATCATCAATCCCAAGTTGTCCCAAACTCAATCGACTTGCCGCCTGCGGATTAGGCTCGGCCAAATCGGTGTGGCAAGCGGCACATTTGAGTTCAGAAAAGAGTAATTCGCCTTTCTGCGCCAGCCCTGAATCAAATTTATAATGCGGAGCGTCGGCAGTCGAATTTTGCAGCAAAAAATTGGCGATGTCTTGAGCTTCCCAGTGCGTGAGTTGCATCTTTGGCATACGCCCCGAGGGCCGAACTGCATGTGGGTTTTCCAAAAAGGTTGCGAGACCGGTAACATTGTATTTCGACGTCAGATCACCGAGTCGGATGGAATCATCAAGAGGCTGTTCCGATGCCGAATTGTCACGTGGAGAATGGCAAGCGACACAACCGACGGTGTGAAACAAGTCGGCACCACGAGGAACAGCTTCGATATCAATTGGCTGAGTCTCGAATTGATTGTCGGCGGTCGAGAGTAGGTAATGAGTGATGGCTTCGGCCGATTCCTTGCGAGACGCTTCGTCCAGATGTTCCAACATCCCTGGCATTGAGGTAGCTGGTTTCACTGCGGGCGGCGCGGCGATGAAACGTGCAATATATTGTGGCCTCAGCCAGTTGGCGGACCATTTCAAATTGGGAGCTTTATTGCTGATGTCATACGGTTGCTCGACGTTCGATTTGTGACAGGCGACGCAGTTCAAGTTATGAATCAAAACCAGTCCATCTAACTCAGGGCTCAACTGGCGGCGGCCGACATGAGTCACTGCAACATCCATGGTCGGGCCACGAGCCTTGATCTCGAAAACATAGCGAATCAAGTCAAGGAACTGTTGGCGGTTTTTTAGTTCGTTAGCCAATCCGTCTG
>CAMYNE010000706.1 GCA_947259675.1 uncultured Pirellulaceae bacterium | reverse complement strand
AAGCCACCAAACAACATAAAACGAATCCAAGGTCACCGGGTCGCGGCGAACGAGACTGATTTCAGCATCCTCGCGGCCCGCGGCTTAGGGACACCGCTTCGTTATTCAACATTTGGGCTGCGACCCATTTGTAATCACCGATTATTGACGAACCATACCGCGTAGTCGTCCAGGAGTTGATAATTTCTCTATTGTGTATCAACGGCTTCGATTTCGGCAAGGCCAAGATAGAATTCTTTGCCGTCCGTCTTGCGTCGGACGTAGCCTGCCATGCTCAGTGGACATGTGTAGAGTATCGGAGGAAACGCTCGCCGTGGAACGGGAAGAAACAAAATTACTCGCCCAGATTCGCCATAGAATTCAATGCAAATGCAAGGAAGAATTCATGAGTCAAGCAATCTGTCAAACGAAATAAGCTGAAACATAGTTATGTCGCCGTTTTTGAACGAGAAAAAACTCATCTATCACGCAGCCCATCACAAGATGGGGACCGTCTGGTTAATGCGAGTTTTAGAAAGTGTTGCGAATAAGTTTGGGCTGAAAATGACCAAATCAAATTCGCGAAGGGAGCTGGCTGCCGACGATACCGACATCCTGTTCGCCAATCACAGTCAATTTGAACCTGACTCAATGGAGAACCTGGTCGGTTCGCACATGATTCGTGACCTCCGTGATGTCGTTGTCAGCGGTTACCATTATCATCTTTGGACGAATGAGTCATGGGCCCGAGAGGCTTCCGATCAATTCGGCGGAAAAAGTTATCAGGAAATGCTTCAATCCGAAGATAAAGAGTCAGGATTGGCTCATGAAATTCGACGACTTGCCTCCACTTTCGATATTCGAATCTTGCGAAAATGGGATTTCAGCGACGCGAGAATCTGTGAACTTCGCTATGAAGATTTGTGGGCAGACGAAACAAAGGAATTCCACCGACTGTTCCAACATTACGGATTCCATGAAGTGGCTATATCAAAATGCTTGAAAATCGTCCAACAGCAAAGCTTCAAAATCGTGTCAAAATCAGCCAGGGCTTCTCAACAACAGAAGATGCACCTGCGTAGCGGCATGCCGGGGCAATGGAAATCACAATTGACCAACAGTCACTGCGAGCTGTTCAAAGCAGAACTTGGTGACTTGATCATAAAACTGGGGTATGCCAGTAACAACGATTGGCAATCTGAGTTTCAATAACAAAAAAGAAATATGTTTCTGGTTTTTAAGCTTCAGCGCACCGGCTCAACGATGTTCAGCGCGGTTTTGAATGCGCACCCAAATCTGATCTGTAAGCCCGAGTTTCTCAACCAGTACGGAGACCTTTCCAAGTCCGCGCAATTGAGAACCGTCCATCAATATCTGTGTGGCGATACGAATCCCGAATGCACAAGCACGAGTTCTGAATCGAATGAGGTTCGTGGATTAACGCTTAACCCTTTCAAACATAACCTGAACAAATCTGACCTGGCGAAACTGATCAAGGGATTATGTACTGGCAAAACGGATCACCAACCGGCCATTGTGGTCCTAACACGTCGCAACAAACTGAAACAGGCTGTCTCGATCTGCCGAGCTGAACAGTTCAATTGGAAAAGCAGTCGAACGCAGTTCAAGACGGAAGCAGAACTTCCAAAGAAGAGCCTTTTTGATATCGGCCGATTAGAGGAGCTGGTAACCGGATTGGAAATTCAAACCCAGCAGATTGTCGACTGGTCGAATTCGCTTTCGAGCAATCGGTGTCGTGTCGATTACGAATCGTTCATCGGACATCACGAGGCGACGTTTAGGCGCGTATTCAACTTTTTGTCTTCCGGCAACGTTTCCGATGATTTCGATTTCCAGGCGGGGCACCTGAAAATTCTGTCCGATGAATTGCGCGACACCGTCGAGAATTACGCGGAACTGCGAAGCAACCCGAAGCTCGCAGAGTATCTTTGAAGGCACAAACCTTGAAAACACTTTCGCATTGGGCTGTCGCAACTCCGCCACGAGTTATTTGAAGCGCGTTGGAAACACCGGGTGCGTTGAGAAGATCTTTGAGAAAATCCAGCGCTGAAGACTCCATCTGATGCAAAATCCCTTCACGGACTAGACGAACTAAGCGGCAATGGGCTTGTTAAGAATCGATTTTAGATATTCGCGGGCACGTTGAAGCGGTGCATCAATTGTCCGGCAGGTGATTGTCGATCTTCAATCCCGACTGAGGCATGACATTTTCCGATTGTCGAGGGCAAATCGGCCTCGGGACCGA
>CAMYNE010000705.1 GCA_947259675.1 uncultured Pirellulaceae bacterium | reverse complement strand
CGAGCATCAGGAGCTATTCAACAGCATTCGAAATGGCGAACCGATCAACAATGGAGAATACATGGTCAATAGTACGCTCCTTTCCATCATGGGAAGAGAAGCTTGTTACACCGGAAAGAAACTCAAATGGGACGAATTTATCAAGTCGGAAGAAAAACTCGGCCCCAAGACCTACGAATGGGGTGACTACGAACCCTTGCCCGTTCGAAAACCTGGAGAATCCTGGTAAGTCATGCCCGACGATCTTGGAATCTATTACGGCGAATATTTGCAGCTCGACAAAATCCTCGACGCTCAGCTTCTCGAAAGCGGGCGTGAGGGAAACAAACCAGCGCATGATGAAATGCTATTTATCATCACGCATCAGGCCTATGAGCTGTGGTTCAAACAGATCATTCACGAGCTTGAATCCGTGGTCGACGTTTTCGATGATCCCGTCGTTGAAGACAAGAAGATGGGTCAAGTCATCCGTCGGCTGATTCGGATCACGGTTATTCAACGCGTCTTAATCGAACAAATCAACATCATCGAGACGATGACGCCGCTCGATTTTCTGGAATTTCGAGACTTGCTGGTTCCCGCCTCCGGCTTCCAAAGCATCCAGTTCAAGACGATCGAGATCATGCTTGGCATCAAACGTGAAAACCGGATTCCGGCGGACAAAGAATTTTTTCATTCGCGTTTGACCGGGCCTGACAAGAAGTCGCTTGACGAGCTTGAAACGAAACCGACACTGCTCGAATTGACCGATCGTTGGCTCCAACGAATGCCATTTCTCGAATTCGGCGACTACGATTTCTGGAAGGTCTATGCTCGGGCGGTAAACAAAATGCTGGCGTCGGACCAGAAACTGATTGAAGGTAACGCCACGTTGAGCGATCGCGAAAAGCAGTTTCAAATTCACGGATTGGAAGCTACGAAGGTCCAGTTTCAATCATTACTGGATGAAGACACTTTTAACTCGCTTCGAGAAAAAGGTGAATTTCGTTTATCGCATCAAGCTTTCCTGGCGGCCCTGTTCATCCATCTGTACCGCGACGAGCCGATGCTCTATTCGCCTTATCGATACCTGGCCCTGCTCGTCGATATTGATGAGTTGTTTACCAACTGGCGTCAACGTCATGTAATTATGGTTCAAAGAATGTTGGGTACAAAAATCGGTACAGGTGGATCATCGGGCCATGAATACTTGACGCATACGACACGACAGAATCGAGTATTTCTGGATCTGTTCAATCTGTCCACATTTTTGATTCCGCGAAGCGATTTACCCGTGCTGCCGCCTGAACTGCGCAAGGCATTGGGCTTCTTTTTTAGTGGACAAAAAGCGTCATCGTAAAACGTCGCACAAAACGGTAAATAAATGGCAATCCTGGATCAGGAGTTCAGAATAACCATTTGTGCGAAGGTGAACCTTGTCTCTCAACAAGTTGTCAATCAGCGGTCCTGGTTGTTTTTTGCTATTCGCCTTTTGCGACATGCTGCGAATAATTGATCAGACGGTGACGATAGACTTTGAATGACGGCTAGTGCGTGTCGCACGGACGTAAAGCGGTCGTGGCGCTCTAATTGCCGGGCAAAACCGACGAAAAGACGCCAAACTTAAACCGAACGCGCTCTAAGTAAATCTTCGGACTTATTTTTTCCAATTATTCACTTTTTATGATCGTCGGTCCCATGAAGTACTTGACCTATGTCCACGGGAATGTGGCCAGCCCAAAATCGTTTGGGCCACAAATTATTGCGCACATTTGTAATGATGTGGGCATCTGGTTCGGGGAATCCTCGCGCAACATTTCACGTCATTGGCCGGAAGCGGAAAGAGCCTACCACCATTGGTATCGTGAACGCGCAAGTAACGAATTCGGACTTGGCGCGGTGCAGTTTGTCAACGTGAATCGAACACACGTCAATCGGGTCATCCGAGTGGCGAACATGGTTGCACAAAGAGGCACAAATCGTCATCGAATCAAGGCGCGTCCGGTCCGCTACCAGACCATTGCCAGGTGTTTGACGGCCGTTGCTCGAAAGGCGATTCATATCGGCGCCTCGATTCACTTGCCTCGCATCTGCATGGATAAAGCCGAAGCCAATTGGTCAGAAATCGAATCCATGATTCTTACTACGCTTTGTGACCGAAGTATTCCCGTATACATCTACGATTCCAGGCCGACCCTCGGCGAACAGATGATTGCCCTGCGCGTGCTTCGCCCTCGCACTCGTCCCAGATTCGAGCTGTTTGAAGCG
>CAMYNE010000704.1 GCA_947259675.1 uncultured Pirellulaceae bacterium | reverse complement strand
CGTGGGGCCTTGAAATTTTAATGCATAATCGGTTACCCAGGGCGTTGCCGGCGTTGTACCACACAAGTCTGAATTAACGCTTCCGTCGGGCTTGTCCCGAATGGCATTAACATCTTCTTAAGTCATTGTCTGGCAAGTTCTTGCTTGAGTTGCCAGCGTGGTTTTTTCATGAGTTTGTATTTCTTGGGTCTGCGTTTTCGGACGCGCGGTTCGTAACGGTCTGGGCGGTCAGGATTGACAACCAGTTTGCTCAACTCGTCGCCCGGCTGCGCCGATTTTAGCCATCGCAAGGCGTCAATAAAACTGACTCGTGTTGGCGGAACATTTTGACGTAAAGCGGCCTCAACCATCACTTGCCGCACCAGATTATAAATCAGGGCGAACACATGAAGTTCTCTCAACACGCCATCGACTGTTTTGCATTTGAGAACGTCCATCTTCATTGTCGTTTTTACGTGTGCGAAATTCGTTTCGATTTCCCAGCGTCTGCGAAAAAGGTCCGCAATCTCCGGTAGCGAATAAACTTCTTCATCCAAAAGGGTTGTCACCAAGGTGATGGTCTTAACGCGAAAGCCCTTTTGGTAAATGTTGTATCGTAGCTCGCGAACGATGATCTCGTCCGGCAGGGAAGCGAATTGCTCGGCCGTCATCCAGTGATCCTTTTTAAGTGGCTTCTTAAGCCAGGCCACGATTTGATCGTTAACGCCGAGGCCACGCAGCCATCGGCTTCGTGGCACGCCCCTTCGTTTTTTGCTTCCTCCTCCGGGCTTTACATGAGGACGCCCCGGAGTGAAGTCGACAATCGTATTGTAATGAATTCGCAGAACGACTTCGACGCCACGCTGAATCAACAAGCATAGATGGGCAAAAGAACAAAACGCGCGATCGGCAACTAGCAAGTCACCGGCTTGAAATTCAGGGTGGAGTTCAACCGTTTTTGTCAGATCGTTTGTCCGCATCGGTGAGGCGAACATCTTGGTGATCATTCCAGTTCCCATGTGCATCAAGGCCAGCCAGTGCGCCACCGGAAATCCGCAACCCGGTTTTTGCCCCCGGGGTTGGCCGAAGAACGCTTGAAGCACCGGGGTATCGGACATGGAAAAACTTGATCCATCTACGATGAAGACCCGATGTCCCAGCCAACGACCGGTGTCCAGCGTTTGTTGCTGTATGGAATGAACGCATCTCTCCAAAAGAAGCTGAAATACACTTAACTTGATGCGCATTCGTGCTTTGCAATACGCTGCCGCCGTAAAACCCATTCGAGCCAGGTGAGGCATTTCGGTGCAGGCCGTGTTACCGTTGACGATTTGCAGGAAAAAGATTTGAATCGTGACAACCGGATTGAGCATCGACTCGATCCACGTCATCCCACAATCCCGACAAGCGATTGCAATATTTTCGGCGTTAAGTTCCTCGGTCCAATTCTGCTTGAACTGTTTGACGATCTCCGTAATACTTCGCACGTGAGCCTCCTCTGCGTTTGGTGATGGGTTTGAATTCACCACCTGTACGCATGAGGCTCATGTTTTATTCAATCGCTTAAGATGACAGCTTGCTGTCACAGCATTGCTTAACCCTTTCATAACAAGCACTTGCAACTTGTTAATGCCATTCACGGCAATCCCCGCGAAGGCTGAGATATATTGCCCAGTCCGCAATACCCGAATGCATCCAATTGTAAGATTTGTTATGGGGATGCTGCCAATGAAGATCATGACGATCACGGCCCGAACAATGTTAAGGGTTTTTGCGCCGAAACGTGGAGCTTTGTCAAGCAATTAGGGTTAGCGAAATGATACGGATTAACTGCTGCAGTTTAACGCTCTTGTTGGCCGCGATGATCTGCGCGTTGCCTGGGATCGCGAGGGGGCAAACTTGGAGCCCGCCAAGTCACCCATCAACGGCATTCGAACTGGCTTCATGGGGGAAGCCGTTGCCAAGTCGTTCCTATTATGAATCACTTTGGTTAGCAGATGACGAAAGTCAAGACAATTCGGGCCAAGGTGGCGATTCGGCAGGTGGCGGTGGTGCTTCTTCGGGAGGTGGTGCTTCGGCAGCTGACGCAACCAATCCAACGGCCGCCATCAAAGTGTTTCAAATTCAAAACTCGTTTATTCCGAACACATATGACGCCACTGGCTACGGCAACGTTTTTGCCCTACAAGCTGTCATGCCCTTTAAGACTCGCAGTGAATTTTTTCCGACCTGGATCACCCGAACGACGCTGCCGGTAATTTCAACCGCC
>CAMYNE010000703.1 GCA_947259675.1 uncultured Pirellulaceae bacterium | reverse complement strand
ACGGTTTATCTTTATCACGCTGGTCCATGAATTCATCAAACGATTTGAACCGCGGCCCAATTGGCTCGCGCGACTTCGTTTCCACGCGACCCGGCCCCCAGGCTTTGGGTTTGTGACCAATCTGATAACCGGCTGCGCCCAGCATTTCGGGAAACGTTTTGAACTTGTCCAAAAACACCGAGTGCAAATTGGCCGAACCTTCCAATCGCCAATGATATTGGCCCGTCATAATGGCCGCCCGTGACGGCGTACAGCTCGGCGCAGAAACGTAAGCGTAATTGAACAGCAAACCCTGTGTGGCGATTCGATCGAAAGTCGGCGTTTTCAAAACCGGAGTGCCATAGATACTGGCTTCCTGGCCCCAGTCATCAGCGAACGCAAACAAAATGTTGGGACGTTTTTCATCAGCTGGTGCCCAATTCGGCAAAAAAATTATTACCGTCAAACTGGCCAAAAAAAAATTAATGCGATTGGTGTTCAATGAAAAAAACATTATTCAATTCAATTTGAATAGAGAATTCTTGATCACGGATCAATTTGCCGAAACTGATGAAAATCCGTAACGAAGTTTTATCATAAATCAGAAAACGTTCACACGAATAAGGTATTCAAGGAGAATCGAGATGAGCTTGAAAGCGTTTCTGAGAATCTCAGATGGGGAAAGAAATATCGGAATTGGTAACGTGAATCCCCCAGAATTTTTTTGACGACGGCGCATACCAACGGTAAAACCAAGTTCAGGTTGCGATGACGCGAGTACAAAATCTTGGGGAACGGACGGGAAAATATGGACACGACACGACACGACACGACACGACACGACACGAGCGTACTGACTCGACCGGCGATCGGGTTTCAAGAAACCGTCGGTTAACGAATTTTTGCTGGCGCACACTTGGTTTGGTCTTGGCGATTCTGCCCATCCCATCAATCTCCACCGCACAACTGCTACCGCCCAGCGGTATGCCTTCCAACTATTCCGAAGAAGATGATACACTTCTCAAAGCCTGGTTCGGACGCGGCGTACAAAGCGACACCAGTGGCGGATGGATTGCGGTTCCCGACAAAAAACGGTGTCCCCACTGCGACTGATATGGAATGGGAACCTGCTTCCGGCCCGGCTGCCAATCAAATTTACGGCAAATCGGTGCGGCCATGCAGATGTATCATCAAAGCAAGGATCGTTTTCCAATGGGTGCCAAAGGCCAGATGCCGGCACCAGCTTACAATGCTTCGAATCCCGACCATGCGGCCCAAGGCGCTGGATGGTCTGCCTATATTCTGCCCTATCTCGAACAAGACAATGTCTACGTGACACTTGGATTGGACGAGTCGAAAAACTGGGGATCCTACGCCCCCAATCAAATGGCTTGCTCGACCTACATGCCCATTTTCCGCTGCCCCTCCGATATCGCTCCCAGGAAATTCGATGCCAACGGGATTCAAGACCGTGTCCCCTGCAGTTTTCTTGGCGTCGCAGGTAATCCCACCGAAGACGACGGCGGGGACTTTGATCACCTCGACGGAATTTTTTACAACCGAAGCGAAGTCACTATCGAAGAAATCGCAGACGGACAAAGCAATACCCTCTTGGTCGCCGAATCTTTGTGGGTGTGGGAAGCGTGCATGGATCACTGGTACATCGGTTCGACCAATATCGACAGCTTTTCCGGTTTCGACTTCAGTGAATTCATGGGCTCAACCGCATCGCCAATCAACCATTGGAAACGAGTTGGCGACTTGGGCGATTGTTCCGCCAATACCATTAATGAATTGGCCTTTGGCAGTTGGCATTTGGGCAGCGGTTGCAATGCTGTCTTTGCCGATGGACATGTTGATTTCCTCTCTGATTCGATTGACCCGATTGTTCGCGCAGCAATCGGTTCACGTGCCGGCGGCGAAATCATTCCCGACATCAAATAATTTCGTATCGCCCCGGCGGATCACACCAACCATGAAAAAACTTTCTCAAATCCTCTTGATCTCATTTTGTTCGACGATCGGATTGTCAAGCATTTGTGGCTGTGGCGAGCAATACGTTCCTGTCTCCAATCAGCGCGGGCCGGAGAGTGCCGATGGAGAAGACGACTACGTAGAACCTGGACAAGCAAGCGAATTCCAGGAAGTGGACTAAGGCTCGATATCTCGTCGCAATCTCGTCGCAGAGCTCGAACCCCTGCCCAGAATTCGGACCCACCCTCAACGCAGATTGTGGATCTGTCTCCACCCACCAACGTAGCACTTCATTGCG
>CAMYNE010000702.1 GCA_947259675.1 uncultured Pirellulaceae bacterium | reverse complement strand
ACAATCAGATCGGTTGGTTTGAAGAACATGCACAACGTGAAAACTTGGGAGCGATGCGAACAACCGGGGTTGTTCGTAAAACGGAGGACGGCTGGAAAATCGTTCAATACAACGTCTCTTTTCCCGTACCTAACGAAGTTGTAAACGACGTTGCGGCTATCATCCGCAAATCAAAAGAATCGGCGGGCACCAAAACGAAGGCAACGAACGAGACACCGCTAACCGATGAACAACGGCAACTGTTTGATCAATCATTTGAATACGTGTGGGAGAAAATCCGCGACACTTATTGGGATCCGGAGCTTGGAGGCGTTGACTGGCAGGCTGTCTACGATGAATTGAAGCCGAAACTGGACAACGCCCAAACAGAAACAGACGCAGATCGTGTTCTGGACGCACTCGTGTCACGCATGAAGGTTTCTCATTTTGCAATTATTCCCAAGGCTGCTTATGAGGAATTGGGGCATTCGGAAGAAAAAGGCGCCCGCGGCGGCGTTTCCGGTATGGACTTGAGAATTGTCGAAGACCAGGTTTTGGTCGTATCGGTGACTCCTGACTCGCCGGCCGATAAAGCCGGAATTCACACGGGTTGGATTTTAGAAACGATCGACGAAATCCAGGTCCCCGCCAAACTTGCGGAGGTAAAAAAGGAATTCGAAGACAATCCTCATCAACGCGTTATCCTGGCCTCGGCAGCAAACTCGCGAATTCGTGGCCGAGTCGGCGACGAAATCACGGTCACGTTTCGTGACGGTAACGACAAACTGCGAGAAAAAACCATCGAACTGGTTCCTCCTCGAGGAGAAGTAGTCCAATTTGGCCATTTGCCGGAATTTCGGGTGCGGGTTGATGTCAAGTCATTTGACGACGACATCGCCTATTTTCGCTTCAACGCATTCATGAATCCCATTCAAGTGATGACCGCTTACAACGAGTTCATGACGGACAACATGGATGCGACCGGAATCATCATTGATGTCCGTGGAAATGGTGGCGGTGGCGGCGAAATCGCAATGGGCATGATCGGATGGCTGATGCAGGGTGAAAAAGCGTCATTCGGAAAGGTCATCCTGCGCGACAACGAATTGAATCTAATCGTGCGTCCACGTGCCGTGACCAATTCGCGACCGGTTGTTGTTCTGATCGACGAAATGTCGGTGTCGGCCGCCGAGTTCTTTGCCAGCGGTATCAAAGACCTGACGAAAGCTCGACTGGTCGGAACACGCACCGCCGGTGCTGTCCTCGGCAGTCAAATTGAGCGGTTGCCAACTGGCGACGGATTCCAATTTGCTGCGGCCAACTTTATCTCAAATCGGACCGGCAAAACACTGGAAGGAGTTGGTGTAACGCCGCACGAGGTTGTTGAGCCGAACCGTGAAATGTTGCTTGCCGGCAAAGATGCTGCGATCGAAGCCGCGATCGAGTGGATTCAATCACAAATCAAATAACACGAATTGACCATGTCCCAATCCTTACGGAGCTCGAAAAATGAATTTCTCTTTATTAAGACAACAAGTAAACAAAGCCGTAGTGGCGATTGAGTTTGTATTGATTATCGGAACTTTGATTCTTGCTGCCCCACATCTACAGGCACAAGAAACAGAAACCAAACAAGCCGCCTCGAAAACAACTCAAGACTTGCCCTCCGGCGAAGACGTGATGGCAAAACACATCGCGAAAACTGGTGGGCAACAAGCCTACGACAAGATCAAGAACCGGGTTTCAGAATCCACATTGGAAATTGTCGGCCAAAACGTTTCCCTGGACATCAAAACTTACGCCGCACGACCCAACAAGACCCTGGTCAAGATCGATTCCGAGCTGACCGGCAAAATTGAAAAAGGCTCGGACGGCAAAGTGTTTTGGGAGAATTCGTTGATTAGCGGCCCTGTCATTCATGATGGCGTCCAGCGTTCGATGGGACTACGCGATTCTACATTTGAAAGGTTTGTGCATTGGAAGACCATCTACGATTCCGCTGAATGCGTTAATGTTAAAATGGTCGGCGATTCAGAATGTTATGAAGTCTTGCTACAGCCGAAGAAATTCGATCCTGCTGATGAAGATGAAAGTCCCATTCATGTGTTTTTTGATACATCCAGTTACCTCATTCACAAACTCCAAGCCGTTATCGAATTAGAAGTTGGAAAGATCGACGTCGTTGCCTATCCGGGGGACTACCGGGAAGTCGACGGAATTATGATGGCACACAAAGTGCGAATGGAACTCATGGGACAAACACGCGAAGTCACCG
>CAMYNE010000701.1 GCA_947259675.1 uncultured Pirellulaceae bacterium | reverse complement strand
TATCCTGCTCCAGACGGTGCCTGGCTGCGATCTCCCACAATCCACATTTGATTATCTGGACCGCGAGCCATGTCAGCAGCATAGATGATCAACTGATGTTTGCCCGGCAGCACAACTTGGTCACAGGGCCTCAAAAATCCGTTATGACCATAGATGAGCTCTAGCGGTAATAAACCTTTCTTGATTAAATGGCGCTCGCCGTAAATATCCGTTAACAGCAGATTCATCAATTCAGACCCTACCTGTCGCGCAAACGCGACCCGCTACGATTTCACAAAGTTCTTTGGCAAGCTCCAAGTTTATTGTAACAAAGCCGAAAGATCACGTGTGGGTGGGAGTGTTTATGCCTCGCCAGCCGGAGCCGCTGGCAAAATCTACTTCGTCGGTCGTGATGGAAGCACTTTGGTCATCAAACATGGGCCAAATTTGCAGATCCTCGCCAAAAACAAACTCGATGATGTATTTGACGCCACTCCAGCCATCATTGGCAGAGAAATCATCATGAGGGGCAGCAAGTTTCTATACTGTCTTCGTGAGAAGTAAACGATCTCGGCATACCTTTGTGTAAATTTTGTCTGTCGCCAATTGGAAAAATCCGCAGAACTCAGTCGATTTTTGAATCGAGTATCTAACCACCATTTCTTGGATAGCCGTCCAGACTCAAAGTTCGAATCACCACCCTTGATCGCTCCCGGACACCGGGCTGAATTTGGCGGACCTCTTGCTTGACACAAAAATTGACAAGCATCGCCAGTTTGCCCATAATTTGGTCACTTATGACCCTCGGCCAGTATTCAAATTCCTATCAGTTTTCCAATTAGTACCAAGATGGAGATAGCGCCATCATCAACATCAACCAACCTGCGCTCGGTCTCAATTCGCATCACGATCACCATGTTCATGTTAGCATGTGGAACACGGGCAACGCCCCTGCAACGAAGACTCCGAGCGAGATCGCCCAGTGGATCCTGCTTGTGGCTCGGGCCGCTCCTGGAGGCCGGCTGAGAAACGTTGTCTTCTCTTGCCACGGATCGCCGGGACAGATTCACATTGGAACCGGCATTGCACTGGCCGACGTTCCGAAATTCTCGCGGCTCGTGGTTGACGGACGCCCGCTCGTTGACAAGTTCTGGTTTCGCTGTTGTAGCATAGCGCGAGCCCCGGCGGGTGGTCACGGTTTTTGCCGCGCTTTTGCCCGAACGACCAAGGCTTATGTGGTCGCTTCGACAGAAACGCAATGGTCCCGTCCACGCACGTTGCCTTTCGGCAGACTCGACGGTTTCGAAGGACTGGTGCTCTCTTACGGCCCGAGTGGAAGGATCACCTGGCAACGACGGTACACTTCTGGCTGGACGGCTGAATCGTGGTTCGACAGGCTCCTGGGACGCGGAAGAACTGGCAAATACGAGACACCGCTCTGTCTCTATGAACGGACTTTCATGATGGGTCTAGTCGGCGTGTTGTAGATTGGTTTAGGCGGTCGCGCGATGCAAGACCTGGCTTCTCAGTTTTGCTATGCCTGCCGTTGGCGGTCGGTGGATTATGTGTTGCAGCGTTCCACGTATTCCTCGAACTGACCGAAGTCTTGGAGTGTCCGACAGGTCTGTTCGGCATGGGATCGGCTCCACAGCAAAGTCTGGCGGCGTTCCTTGTTGTGACGGCGCTGATGGGCGTTGGCTTGGCGCGTTCTTCGAAAGGAACCGCATGGATAATCAACAGTATTGGGGCAGTCGTTTTGGGGATCCTGTTTTCCGGCGCGGCCATTAAGAGCGCTCCACCGTTGCCACAACCTCCGTCCGAGCCATACACAACGCCACTCGAAGGTTGTCGTCCCATTTTTAATCGCATCAGTCAGACAGGCGATAGCCTGCTGTGATCAACGGATTTCTTTGCAAAAAGTTTGCATTCGGCTCGGCTTCTTGTTCGCGTGCGAGGAGTGAACGATCATTGACCTAGTCGGATTCCGATTTAACGACCGTTATTCAAGAACTCATACCACTATGAAGTCCAAGGTTTTGGTGTGTCAAAAAACGTCAAAATAGGGTTTCTGAACAGCTCGACGAGCTGATTGTAAGATTTTCCCCGTTTTGGGGGTATAAATCCAACGTTCTGCGGGCTCCAAAAACACCACTTTTCAAATTACTGAATCTGCCAAACTACTTGATCCATTCGCAATCGGATCGGACCGGCTACCGTCTTGGCACACGTTATCTCCGCCCTCAGCTCGCCATTCGGACCGACGAAGTCTGCGACAGGA
>CAMYNE010000700.1 GCA_947259675.1 uncultured Pirellulaceae bacterium | reverse complement strand
CTCGATTGATGGTCGACGCAGTCGAAGTTCACAGGAAATCAATTTTGAAAAAATATCGCGCAACAAATTCAGCTCGACGCTCAGTCTTGTCGTGGAGAGCGATGTGAGAGAAATCGCGTTCCAGGCTGATTACGGTGACAAAAGGATCGCTGGTTCCTTACCTCTCCAGCAGATCAAGTTGGGAGACCAGTCGGTCGATTTGGTTGACATCGAAAAAATATGGCGGTCTTCGAAAACGCAAGACGAATTTCGGGTTGAGTTGCGAAGTGGCAAGATCGTTTCAACTTCTTTGGACGATGAGTTTTGGCGCGAAGTACCCGTCCAAATCGATGACGAAGATACGATGATCGATCTTCAACACGCTCAGGCAATCCGATTTCCACGGCGAAGAACAGACGAAAAATACACGCTCTACCTTACTGCTTATGATGACAACGAGTCGTTGATTCAGGTAAAGCGCGAAATTGATGTTATCTTGCGTCCGCGGTTTGACGTGTCCGTGAATTCCGTGAATTCGGACGCGGCGGATGCACCGATTCGAGCGAATTTACTTTTTTCGCACGAACAGATTCGGGTGCCCTCCAGGATTTTCGACACTTGCTTCGGTTGGGGCGGCAAATACATGTTTGTCGCCAGAGAAGATTCCAGACAAATCACGGTTATTGATTTGGACCAGCGAGCGCAAATCGGAGCGATCGATGCCGGCGGAGAAGAATTCTTGTTCGCGGCGTGCAATTCTCGACTGTTTGTGTATCAACAAGACTCTGGTCAGATCAAGACGATCGAACTGGCGGATCTTGAAAACCAGACTCTGAAGAAGTTTGAGGAGTTCAAAAAGTTAACCACGATGGCGATGGGGCACTCGTCTGAGTCGCCGTTGGTGATTACGGGAATCGATGAAGATGAATCCATCTATCTCGCTTTCCTTGATCCGGATTCGTTGGAGGTGAACCACAGACCGCTTGAACTTGTTGATGCCGTGACCGACCCACGGACTCGCCGCAAAGGTCGATTGAGAGTTTCGGCAGGCGGCCAAGTCGCCGCCTATACCGATAGGCAAAATATGTATTTGGTGGATCATCACAAATATGAGTCGGGTGAATTGGTCGAAATCAAGACGCTCGGAACCGATGTCATTCCGTCCAACGACGGATACTGGATCCTTACGCGAAATAATTCACTCTGGTTTCCCGGCTTGTCATCGGGTTACGACTTTGGTGGTAGAAGACGTCCTGATTTTGTACCTGGACTGAACGGAGATTTGTTATTGTCTTGGGGAGAGGTCCCCAATCGGCTACAGGGGTACGCGCCACGAAAACTGAGTATGGGGCTTTGGCAAACTAAACGTGAAAAAGGCTTGGCCAGCCTGACAAGACTGATTGATGCTCCCCAGTTGAACAATCTCTACGGAAGTCGTTGGAATTACACTCCTGAAAAACAGTTTGTGTTTGATCCCACCCGAAACCTTCTTGGTATTTTGGGCGACTACCAGATTCAATTTTTTACAATCGACGTCGAAAAATATATCCGAAAAGTATTTATTACTGTTCTTTCGATTCCTCCCACAGAGGCGACGGTCGGGGAAGAGCTAGTGTATCCAATCAAGGCGAAATCGAACGCGTCAAAGGTGATTTACTCCCTTCATGAAAAGCCCGATGGCATGACGATTTCTGATCGCGGCATCGTGCGATGGCGACCGAATGCCGATCAAAATTATAACCACGACGTGATGGTGATTCTGAGTGACGGTAACGGCGTTGAAACACAACACGAATTTACCATTCGCGTACAAAAGCATTAAAATCAATGGGGGCGCAAATTCACGCTCATGCCTTCCGTCTCCAATTATATTTGGATCTCGTCGCTCGATATCTTATAATTCTGTGTAATATTGAAGCACTCAGGGAAGGTGGGAAGTGGCTCTCATCAGAGCATTCACTCGTTGGGGGTCGACTGTGACTCACAGGAACCGTCACATGTACGCTTTTGGGTACGCGTGAACTTAGGCGTTTTTGCCACTAACGGAGTACGATTGGTGCCGAAAGTAGTTTTGGTTGTAGCTTTGATTTGTATGGGGCTGGGGCTTGTCGCAGTCGGATATCTTCTCGACCAACGACTCAATGCAAGACCTTCAGAAGCGGTTGAGCAGACGGCGAAGCTCCGAGAGGATCGAATCGCCAACGGCGCGGTGCCAACGCCAGATGAGGCCAAGCCAGTTGAGGTCAAGCCAGTTGAGGCCAAGCCAGATGTCAGACAGCCGGA
>CAMYNE010000699.1 GCA_947259675.1 uncultured Pirellulaceae bacterium | reverse complement strand
ATTCAAACGCTTGAGCAGTTGCGGCACGCAGATCGACTCAAGACCGTCGGTCAACTCGCCGCCGGCTTTGCTCACGAAGTCGGTACACCCCTCAATGTTATCGTGGGCCGAGCGTCGATGATGATTGCCGATGCAAACATAAAGCCGGAAAAGATCAAGGAAAACTCGATCGCGATCAAAGCTGAAGCCGAGCGAATTTCGTCAATCGTGCAAAAACTACTCGACTTTGGCCGAGGCAGCGAGAGCAAAATACTGATTGGCGACTTGCGCGAAGTTGTCAATCACGCGGTGGACTTAATTCGCCCGTTATCCCTCAAGCGGAATATTGATATTCGCACGGAGCTGCCGCCAGAATCTGCGAATGCGGGTTTTGACTTTCACCAGATGCAGCAAGTGCTAATGAATTTGATTGACAACGCAGTCGACGCTTCCAGTGACGGCAGCCCAGTCGATGTCAGGCTGCAGCGAAATTCCGACGGAGACAAATGGCTTTTGGAAATCGAGGATCGCGGCCATGGGATCGATGTGGCAAAACACGAGCAGGTTTTTGAACCGTTTTTTACGTCCAAAGAGATCGGTTCCGGCACAGGTCTGGGTCTCTCCATCGTTCACGGAATCGTCGAAGAACATGGGGGAGATATCTGGTTCACCAGCGAGGAGGGGAAAGGCACCACGTTTTTTGTCGAGCTACCGGTGGCCTAGTTGTTGGACTGCCTTAGCCATCTTTCAATTTGCGGTACAGCGTTTTTCGATCGAGGCCAAGGATCCTGGCGGCCTCAGTTTTGTTTCCATCGACACGATTCAGCACGTAACGAATGTAGCGGCCTTCAATGACATCAAGCGATGACAGTGGTTGATCGGTTTGATCCGCAATGATCAATTGATTTGACTGGTGGTCGACAATCTTTTGCGGCAGGGCATCCAATGTGATCACATTGTGTTTCGTCAGGACAACTGCGCGTTCGATCACGTTGCGCAGTTCGCGAACATTTCCGGGCCAGTCGTAAGCCAACAGTTTGCGAGCGGTCGCTTCGTCAAAGCCTTCAATTTCCCGGTTGTCTTGTTTCGCAAAATGATTGAGAAAGTGATTGGCTAACAGCAAAACATCTGTTCCTCGCGTACGCAGCGGTGGAATCGCAATTTCCAGAACATTGATTCGATAATACAGATCTTCGCGAAAACGTTTTGCCTCGAGTTGTTCCTCCAGGTCGCGGTTGGTCGCGGTGATTAGCCGAACGTCGAAAGGCTGTTCGGACTTGCCCCCGATTGGTCGAACCTTTTTTTGTTCGATTACGCGAAGCAACTTGGGTTGCATCTCGACGGACATTTCGCCAATTTCGTCCAGAAAAAGCGTGCCACCATTGGCCTGCAAAAAAAGCCCTTTGCGATCTTCGCGGGCATCGGTGAATGCGCCTTTGACGTGTCCGAATAGCTCGCTTTCCAATAACGAATCGGGGAGCGCTGCGCAATTGATCGCAACGAAAGGCTTATCCGCTCGGTCGCTTTGCGAATGAAGTGCCTGGGCTACGACCTCTTTGCCTGACCCGCTTTCGCCCGTGAGCAAGACCGAAGCTGAAGAATCGACGACGCGGGAAAGTTGATCTTTCAATCGCAGCATCACCTCGGTTTGGCCAATCAATTCGCCAAACCGACCGGACGGAGATTGCGATTCGAGCAGCCGGATCTGGCGTTTGAGACGACTATTTTCAGTCGCTCTCAGCAACGATGCTTTGAGAAGTTCCAGTTCTACGGGTTTGGTAACAAAGTCAAACGCGCCTGCCCGCAGCGCCTCGATCGATGTTTCCATACTTCCATAGGCCGTCATCACAATCACGGGCAAGTTCGGCCGTTGTTGATGTAGTAGGCGGCAGAATTGCAACCCGTCCATGCCTGGCATTTTTACGTCGGTAAGGACCGCATCGAATTCGTCGCCGCCAAGAGATTCCCCCGATTCACTACCGGCAGACTGAGTTTGGTTCGGGTCCGAGAAAAATTGAAAGCTGGCCGATTCTGTCGTTCCTTCAGCGGCGAGGTCGAGCGTTTCCAAAGCCGCATTGGCCGACTCGCAACATCGGACGTCAATCTCATGCTGCTGCAAATAGTCCTTAAGCAACTCGCGCATCGCTTCCTGGTCTTCGACGACAAGCACTCTAGGATTGGCAGAATTCGAACTCACCAGCGAATACCTTACATAAAACGGGTTTGAATAAGACTGATCCTAGATTGAACACATAATCTGCCAAGTAGGGTGGCAAACTGGAAGGAATGAA
>CAMYNE010000698.1 GCA_947259675.1 uncultured Pirellulaceae bacterium | reverse complement strand
TGAGTTCGATGTCACGAAGCGCCTTGCCCATTACCAATTGTTCAAGCATGGGCTCGAGGGCTTCAAGTACGGCCTTTTCTATGTCTCGAGTTGGGCGAGGTTTTCTGACCGACTCACGCAGTTTTTCGACACGACCCGATACAATTTCCAAATCTGCGATCAAAAGGTCTTCTTCAAACGATTGAAGGTCATCCGCCGCCTTGGCTCCGGAAAAAGCAGCTACGACGATCACGATTGCTCCTGCTTCACGGATCAACGCGAGTTTTCCAGCAACTCCTTCGTGGGTCCGACTGAGCCCGGGCGTATCGACAACTGTGATCTGAGCGTGCGTGATCTTCTTGGCTTGATAGATTTCATTGAGTTGTACAATCCGCTCGTCCAGCACGGTGGCTTGAGCCATTTGAGAAGCGTGTTGCAATGACGGATCGGGTTCAACGCCCGTCAACCAGTGAAATAGTGTACTCTTGCCCGATCCCTGGTAACCAACAATTCCGATTTTCATAACAGCGTAGTATTGATGACTTTGTTTTGTGATTTTTTGACTTGAGAAAGCGTTGAGGTTTCTCTCATCGTCGCCAGTTTGTTCTATCGCGTGGGCCTGCCGGTTGTCCAGTCCCACGCTACCACTGTTTCCCATTGACATCGAACTCATTGGCTAGTGCGTGTCGCACGGACGTATAGCGGTCGCGGCGCTCTGATTGCGGTGCGAAACCGACGAAAAGACGCCAAACTTAAACCAAACGCGCTCTAAAAAGCCGGGAGCAGACTCTGCCCAATTCGTGGCCGCCCTTTATAGCGTAAAACGGTCGCTTGTCCGGCAGTAGGTCCGCCCACCCATTCGGCCGATCGTGTCGACCCGTTGTGGGTCGATTTTCCCCATTTCGTCCAAAACGGCATCGTCAATATTCATCAACAGGATTTTGCCAATGATTACATTGGCGGCGAGCGGACCTTCGCCAACTGGAACAATTTGCATCAATTCACATTCAAATTGAATCGGGGATTCGGCAACACGAGGAGGTTCGATTTGTTCACTTGGTTGAGGCGTCAAGCCGGCAATCTCAAACTCGCTCTCTTCGTATTCAAAGTCGCCAGCCGTTTTGAACATGCGTTCCGCCACCACGAAGGGCACCACGTTAACGACAAACTGACCGTTGTCTTCGATATTTCGAACCGTGTCTTTCTTTGAACCGTCCGCTCGATTAACAGGTGAAAACATCAGCGCTGCTGGTCGGCTACAAAGTCCGTTGAAATAGCTGAAGGGAGCAAGATTGGAAATTCCATTTGCCGAAATCGTGGAGACCCAGGCGATCGGGCGTGGGGTGATCGCTCGGATCATCATCGAATAAACAAGGGAAGGATCAGCTTGTTCCGGATTAAATTGCATGGTAGCCGACTATCTCTGAAAATCCGACTGCCAAATCGTCCTGATTCGTTCCAACTTTCGTTCGACGGTGCGTTCGACGACATCGAGTTCGTCGGCGATCTCGGCATTCGTGTAGCCCTTGAGTTTCATGACTGCAATTTGGCGCAACGATTCATCACCCAAGTTGACCAGACGTTCCTGCATTTCCAGAGTCAAGATTTCGGCGAACCGTTCGGTCGGCGAACTGAACATATCGAGGCCGCCATCGATCGAATCGGCAGTCAAGAAAACCGATTCTCCCCGCACATCGCCCCCGCCTCGTTTCTCGGCCATTTCGCTGCGAATGTTTTGGGCCGTTTTCCGGGAAGTCATCACGACCAGGATTTTCCAAAGATCGTTGCGATCGTTTAGACGGGGAAATCGATCTCGTTGGACTCCTGCAAAGAAGCTCTCCAGCACTGAACTGACGATGTCGTCTTCGTCAAACCGGCGTTTGGGAACATTGTCAAGTTTTTTGCGGGCGTAGGTGATCAGGTGTTTGTAATACTTCTTCCAAATTTTTTCGAGAGCTTGCTCCGGCTCTTCCTTGATCTTGGCAAGCCAGACCGTCACCTCTGAATCGTCTGAGTCCGTTTCATTGTGAGAGTCGTCGTTGACAGTCATTTTTTTGCGCTACACCTATGGTTCAATTTCCGGACGATGCGTGCCTTCAATTGTAAGCAAATCAAGGCGTGAATCACGGATAAACTTGTAAATTGTGCAACAAGCCGATAGATTAAAAAGACGCCAGGCGGGCCGCCTGAATTCGATAATAAAGGTCTCCAATGTCGCTCGAGCAGGTCAAAAAAAATTATCCGAGTATCTTCTTGTCGGGGACCGATTACGATCTGCCGGCAGAAACGAAC
>CAMYNE010000697.1 GCA_947259675.1 uncultured Pirellulaceae bacterium | reverse complement strand
TCAAATATCTTGTAATAAAATCGCCTCCCCCATCGCCATTCTTATAAACATCGGATCATAAACCGATATGATTCCGGTTACGTGATGTCGGGCAGAAGATGTCGGAGCACGATTCAATTGCAATTAGCCGAAGGCCAGTTGAGTGAGAGTTGACTGGGAACAGATTCGCCGCGAACACGCGCCACGAATGTGGAGTATTGCTTGGCGAATTCTGCGACACGAAGCGGATGCGCTTGACTGCTGTCAAGATGTTTTTGCGGAAGGATTGGAACGGTCGCAAAAAACTCCGATCGAAAACTGGGGTGGATATCTCAGTTGGCTGACGACATGCCGCGCAATTGATGCACTCCGTCGCCGTAAGCGTAACCCAAACCAGGTTGAGATTGAAGTTTGTGACCAAGGTCAAACGAAAGATGTTGGCTCCAGTTTGGAATTCGAGGAGTTGACCGACCTCGTTCGCAGCCATCTTTCGCAGTTGCCGACGCAACAAGCCGAGTCGTTCTGGCTTGTTTGTGTGGAACAGATGAGTTACCGCGAGGTAGCTGAACAAACGGGTTTATCGGCGAACACAGTCGGCGTCAATGTTCACCGAGCCCGCCAGTACCTTCGTAAAACGTTACAGCAGCTTAGTCCGGAAAATCCAAACCGATTGAACGTCCAATAGCGCGAATTCGACCTCCCGATGAAGAACAAAAACCAACTTGAAAAACTCGATCGGTTGCTTGACGAAATTTCAGATCGCCTGCATAACGAACCGTGCCCACCAATGCCGGATGAATTAATTGCGGCTCCCAATCTTGACTCGAAAATTAAGGTGGCAACCCGAGAAACGAAACGCCTCATTCATCCAGGGTGGTGGTTAACCGCAGCAGCAGCCGTGGTCATTGCCTGCATTCTGATTGGCCTCCCTCAATTCGGTCGTCAGGTTGTCAAATCAGATCCCGGTGTGGGATCACATGAGCCTGGCGGCATCTCAATTCAAAACCTCGCAACTTTGGAACCATTCGCTTCCATTGAACAAGACATCAACGAGATGGAAACAGAAATTGGACGGCTTAAGAAAGAAGCAGCTTTGCTGGACGCTTATCGAAAAGCAAATTCATTAATTGCACAAAGATAGAAACAGAGCCACATAAGGAAAGTTTACTGTGAACATTAACCGAAAAATAATTTTGACTGTTGTAACTGCCTTCTGTCTTGTTTTCTCTTTCAACTCGATTACGGGTCCGTTGAATCTTTTCGCAGACGATGACGATCCGACTAAATCGAAGGTTGCGGCACCTCCTAATATGATGGAAGTCTCGACGACGCTTGGCGGGGCGTATTTTGTCAACAAGGCATTGATTCAAAAATCAAAGCTGCTTCAAAACCAATTAAGTAACGTTCGCGATCAAATTCGGGCGGGGGAAATCAGTAGCGCTACCGCGATGGAACGACTTGCATCGATCGAGACAAAACTGCAGCTCGTCCGCGCGTCCATCGAGGAGCAGAAAATTCTGGTTTCAGCCTTTAACGTATATACAAAAACGGTTGAGGAGATATTTGATCTTGGAGAAGAAAAACAGGTCATCCTGACAGGTGACAAAGTCAGGATACGAGGCTGGCAAGGACCCGGAATCAAGTGCGTACTCGAAAAGACGATTGTGGCCAAGGAACAACCGGATGAAGAAGCCTTTGCCCAGATTCAGGTTGAACATCAACTTGATTCGGCGGAGTCCATCGTGGGTGAAACATTCGAGAAACGAGAACTGGCGGAACGAGAGTTTCTGGCTTCCGAAGACGGTCAACAAATGACCGAAGCGCAGTTGGCAAGTCGCAGGGCATTGATCGAATCCATCAACGCATCCAAAACCAAGTATAAACCATTTCAAGGCAAGCGGTGTAACATCCTTGGTGTAAAGGGGTTGACATTCCAAGAAGGCAACAAAAATCTGTCGCTGGAGATTATGTCGGAAGGGGGCGGAGGTTTCCACTCTTCCAAATGGCAGCGTCATGCAACGCTGACCGTGTATTTGCCAGTCTGTAATTGGGTGGCCGTGCGAGGCTGCAAGGTTGGGGTGGACATCCTGGGAGTCGAATCGAACTTGCTGCTTACCGGAAACGGTTCGCGCGATCGTGACTACGAAGGTAGTTTCGAAGTTGGCAATATCAAGGGGGATGTCGTTATTGATCAGGCGCCAATCCGAAAGCTATTTAAAATCAGTGGTAATATTGAATTTGTGGCAACCGACGAATTCGTAAATAGCGGCACCACGCACGAAGGCGGCACTCG
>CAMYNE010000696.1 GCA_947259675.1 uncultured Pirellulaceae bacterium | reverse complement strand
ACAGGAATTTGCAGATGTCTTTCAAGATGCACCGCCTCCGCCAACAGGCGACACGGCCGTCGACATCGATGACGACGCGCTGATACCCGCCGATTATCTTGAGAACCATGTCGAGCGCCTCAATATCTATCGGCGAATAGATGTTTTTGCGTCAGTTGCCACGGCGTGGGATCAAGAACCTCACCGATGAATTCCGGCGGTTGGCCAGTTTTTGGAGGTCACCGAAGGATCCGAATTCGGTTGCGGTGTGCTAGTCCAGCGAGTTTTGCGCTTTTGGAATTGACCCGTCCTATCCAAAAACTCAATCCAGGTGAAACAGTAGCGATCGTAACGGTTTGTTGCCATCAGGCTCACGTTTTCATCCGACATCACGTGATGTCGTTGACTGGTTAGCGGACAGACCGGATGGTGGGGCTTCTGCTATATGGGCGCTGATTTGAGTCGCTGCAGACATCGAGCCAGTTTGAATGGATTCTTGCCGATTTCGTTGACGAAGTACCTTGAATTGTTGGACTGAACGGGCCGAGAGATTCGAGCCGACAAAAGGGGCGCAAAGATCGAACTAGACTTTTTGTCTAGTGCCAACGAATCAGTGGCAGATCAGTGGCAATGTTGACAACGTTGAACCAACATCTATGATCTGGAGATGCAACGCGAATTCTACTTAAGCCGTGTTCGCTACTAAAGTTCCAACGAAAATACAATAACGACTCAACACGCCATTGCTCGCTTTAGGATCTAGTTCCCACAAGGAGTGCAGGTTCGATTCCTGTCACCCCCACTCGGTAAAACTAGGGCTTACAGCACTTTTGGCTGTAAGCCTTTGTTTCGTTTGGAGCCAGATTTTAGAAATCAGTGGCAGCGTTGGTTTCGCGTCGTCCTTGTGAGAAATTAAAGGTTTGGCAAGTCATCGGCTTGAAGTTGATCCTGTTCGGCTCGACGAATGGTAAGAACATGGACAGCCTTTCTACGAACCGTATAGATTGCCCGATAGCGTCGACGGTTCCCCAGTCCATCAAGCATCTGTCGAATCTCGTAGTGAAAGAGATTGTTTTCAGGTGATACGCCAAATCGTTCCGGTTGAACGGACAGTTCTTGCAGTTGTTTTTCGACGGTGTCCAACCAGCTCAATGCCTGATCGGTAGAATGATTATCAGCCCACCAGTTCGCATTGCGAACCAAATCATCTTTCGTTTGTTGATGAACTATGACGCGATAGTTCATAAGCCGCGGCGTTTCAACTGACTGCGAATGTCGTCAAACGCGTGGGACAGCTCTTTTCCTTCGCCCGCTTCCATTTGGTCCAATCCCGTCCGAATCGCCGCAACGGTTTCGAGTTTGGCAAATTCGTCGGCAGCAACCAAAACGTACTTTCGTTTCGTAGCCGGATCGACGACGGTCAACGGCTGTTCGCCGATTGATCCAAGAGCTTGAGATTGTTCAGGTGTGAGGTTGGTTTCCATATACTCATTATAGGCAATTGGGCGAAACGATTCCAACAGTTCATTTCGCCGCTAATTGAAGACGTTGCACATAATCACGGACGTACACCAAATTCGCACGGGAATTGCGCCAAGCAACTTTTTTTGCCGGTTTAGTCGTTTTTCGAATCCCGTCGAGTCAAAAAACTCAAACCACAAACTTTTCTTTAATAATTGGACTTTTCGCAACGTCTTTCATCGGAACTACGCATTCATATTGCTGGTTCCCAGAACACGCCATTCATACGATCGAACGTATGAATCAAGCGCGGTTTTCTGGAGCCACATATCGCCAGTGTTGAGAAAGATCCGGCATCAGGTCGCTATCGAATTCGGTTTCGTTTTCAAGGGCGACAGTACCAGCGCTCGCTCCGAACACAGGCCAAGGCCGAAGCGCACGGAGCACTGGCTAGGGTCGAAGACACTCTTCGAATGATCCATCGTGGTCGTCGAGGTGCCAATAGATGCGGACCCTGGGCTCTTCATCGTCTCCGATGGGCGCCTAGCGAATCGTCCTGTTGCGGTCGTCCAAAGCCCAACGCTAATGGGCGTATTTCAAGACTATTTGGAGCAGATGATACCGGGCACCAAAGAAGAATCGACCATCAAATTGGAGCGACTCCACGTCAAACACACAGCGACTGGTGGCATGGAGGATCTGAATGGTCTGCGGGTCAAGATATTCACCGCGAGCAAGACGAGCCATAACAATCCCTCTTCGACAGTTTGAACTGAACCATCTTGGTTGGATTTTCGCTCCGGGGCCGAGGGCCGATTCCTCAAGCTGGCTACGGC
>CAMYNE010000695.1 GCA_947259675.1 uncultured Pirellulaceae bacterium | reverse complement strand
GTTGCCCATATCCACGACCGGCATGTTTTCAAGCGGTGTCGTAAAGATGCTGAAGGCCCCGGCGACCACCAGGATGACGAAGACGACATTGAAGAGCACGGTTTGTTTGATGGAAAATTGGACAACGGATTTCATGGGTGGACTTTCTCAGGTCCTTGGGTTTTTAGTGGGTTCTCGATCGGAAGAGAATCCGAAATACGATTTGCTATCGTCACAGAAGACAAAGTGGCTCAGCGCGTCGGCTCTTGAACCAGTTTCGGTTGAGACATCGACGGCGCACGTAACAGTGTTCCCGGGGTCAGCCGGGGATCATCGGCGATGATTAAATGGTCTTTAGTTTGGCCGAGCACCAGTACTTTGACTTCGGCACCGGACTTCTCCAAAAAAACGCGCGGATTTTCATAGCGGCTGATGACCGCTTTCTTGGGAACCCACAAGCCCTCGGTGCCGGTTTGCAGTGAGAGCCGACAGGTAAGACCGCCGCGTTTTGGTCCCGGGTAACTGCGTAAAATCAGCTCGATACTTAATTTGCGCGTCTTTTCGTCAAACTCCGGATTGATCCAATTCACCGCCGCCCGAGCAGGTTTACTATCCAGCAGGACGTCAAATTCAGGGGCAAGCCGCTGGATGGCCGACAGTTCCTGAGCCGAAACCGACAGCGGCACGACGAGATGCTCGAAATCGGCGATTCGGACGATCGGGGTGTTGACCGTCACCAGTTCGCCTTCTTCCACCAGCTTGGCGACGACAATCCAGCCTGCCGGCGCGCGAATCGTGTGTCGTCTTTTGCGTTCTTGAAGTTCTTGGAGGCGGTTTTGGGCAATGGCAATTTCAATTCCAACGGCATTGAGGTCAAAACGGGCCTGATCCACATCCTCCCGGGCAGTATCCCGTCTAGATTCCGGCGAACTGCCGCGCCGAAAAAGGTTTTCGATGCGACGAAATTCCTTGTCAAGGTAGGCAACTTTCGACCGTTGTTTTTGTTGGGTAATTTTAAGCTGTTTCAGGGTCTGCCGGGTGCTGCTGATCTCCAGGTCAATAAATGTCGGATCGATACTGAGAAACGCCAAATCGCCGATCACCTGACCATCATCGTAATTTATTTTGAGGACCCTTCCGGCCACTTCCGATGAGAGTGTCACGGTGGTTTGACTGCGGGTGTAGCCGGTCAACGTGATGTTGCGACTTGCGGGCTGGACAATTAGATCCTCCTGGGCCCAAGCACAGTTATGGGACGGCATCTGTACGCCGAAAATGGTCAATGTTAGCGCAAAGATAAAAAAGGTGAATGTTTTTGTTAACCGAGTCATTAATTGGTCGCCTGGTTTCAACCACACAGGAAGCCATATCTGGCTGGTGAAATTACCTCGACTGAATTAAACCCAATTGGGAGAAATTTGTCGGTAACAGCGAACTACCAGAGGTGCTTTGGATTGTCAACGGCGATTTTGAACCCGCATAGTACCTTGGAAAACGCGCAACCTGCGGTAATCAATCGATTCTTCTACTCTCACTCGATAATGAGAGCTTATGACTATCCGTCATCGACGCTGTGCTTGAAAAGGTCATCCAGGCCAACATACCTTAAGACCGATTCGTTTGTAGCCGGCAGAACGACCGGTGGGGCTGCACCATTGTCCAGTGCCTCCTTCCACCGAGAAACACAAAGACACCATCTGTCTCCCGGTTTCAGACCGGGGAAACCATATAACTCGTTCGGACTGGAAAGATCGTTTCCACGAGCCCTGGTGAAGTCTAAAAACTCCTGTGTGACTTCACTGCAAACTGTGTGCGCACCGGGATCGTGTTTTACGGATTGGCAGTCACCGGTGCGATTAAAGCCGGTTTTGGGCGACAGACTGCATGATTCCAATCGCGTTCCGAGAACATTCTTTTCGGATTCCATCATAATATCGTCCTTGACCAGTGTGCTCTTTGTAAGGTTGGTTGACTTTGTTTAAACGACGCGTTGAACCGCAAGAAAATGTGTCGTTCGTTTTTCGGAATTATCTATCGGTTGTTATTCATTAGGAGTTCTCCTCTCTTCCGAACATAGTCTCAATGTGAACAAAGTGTATTTTGATGTATACCGAGGGTATTTGTCAATCTTAAGACAAACATATGGATTTGAGCGGAGAATGCCGTACACACTTGGAATTGTTTAAGTGTGGCAGCAAGGCAATCATGCATCCCCCGCCTCAGACATAATGGCTGGCGACTTGACGATTAACCTTCGGATTTTTGATTAAATCCGTGGACTCTCAAGAATTCATCCCACTC
>CAMYNE010000694.1 GCA_947259675.1 uncultured Pirellulaceae bacterium | reverse complement strand
CGATCCATTCGAACAGGAAAAATATTACGGTTTGCAAGCGGTATTTGCGGCTGTCGATCGGGCTGAACGTGTTTACGACGCTGACCCGGAATTGGACGCAAGAAGAAAGTCGCTTCAAGAACGGATCGTCGGGCTTGAAAATCAGGTAGCCGAAATCGAGTCCAAAATCGCGGCGGTTGGGGGACAAGAGCTCAAACAGCTTGATAACAAAATCGCAAAATCAGCGCAAACCGCCAAACGACCCGAGTTTGGTTATCACAGCGAAATAGCAGCTTTTGCCGAAGTTGAAAAATGGGTCGAAGTCGAATTTGACGAACCCAAACAGTTTTCCCAGATTATTCTCAGGCCTTGCCATGACGATTTCGCCGACATTGGTGCCGGCTTTGGTTTTCCAGTCAGGTTTCGTGTCGAGGTTGACGGGAAAAGGGTCTTTGATCAGACCAACGACGATTTCGCGAATCCGAAACTCGACCCCGTGACCATTCCGATCACGACGACCGCATCCAAGGTTCGTGTTGTGGCAACCAAACTCGCCCAACGGCACAAGGATTACATCTTTGCATTGGCTGAACTACAAATCATCGATGAAAAGGGCAACGACATCGGACTGGGCAATTCAGTCAACGCGCTCGACTCCATTGAGATGCCTGTGCGATGGCGAAAAACAAATCTAGTCGACGGCATCTGGTACGAATCAGCAGACAAATCGCTGGCAGAACTTAGGCAAAAACGAACCGATCTAGTTAAGCGTTTGGTGGGCAAGGAAATCGTCGACCAACAAACCGGGTTAAGCACAGAACTCAACTCAACCAAGTCAGAACTCGAAAAACTGCCGTCCGGCAAGATGGTTTATGCCGCCGCGACTTCATTTCGAGCAGAGGGCAATTTCAAGCCTACCGAGGGCAAGCCGCGCGAGATTCGATTGCTGATTCGTGGTGATGTTCAAACTCCCGGCCATGTTCTCGCACCTGGCGTTCTGCCGCTCTCAAAAAACGACAATTGGACGTTGAAGCTGGATGAAGATGCGACCGAGGGTGAGCGTCGCGCGGCTCTCGCGCGGTGGCTGACCAGCGAAAAAAACCCGTTAACTTGGCGAAGCATTGTCAATCGCGTCTGGCACTATCATTTTGGCCGGGGCATCGTCGATACGCCGAACGATTTCGGCCGCATGGGCGGTGCTCCATCACATCCGGAATTATTGGATTGGCTGGCGGTCCGGTTCCGTGATGGCGGCGGCTCCTTGAAAGACCTGCATCGATTGATCGTCACTAGCGCCGCATACCGTCAAACTTCGAATGTAACTGGAGGGCGGATTGCTAATCCGTCCGACGAAGAAACTGATGCTGAAAACCGGTTGCTTTGGAAAATGAATCGCCGCCGCCTGTCGGCCGAAGAAATACGTGACTCAATCCTGATGGTCAGCGGCGGACTCAATTTGAAAATGGGAGGACCGGGTTATTACTTATTTGAACTCGAGAGTACGGAGCATTCGCCTCATTACGAATACCACAAATTCGATCACACGGAACCAAACTCGTATCGCCGCTCCATCTATCGATTTATTGTCCGTTCGCAACCCGATCCCTACATGACGACTTTGGATTGCGCAGATTCATCGCAAAGCACGCCTGCGCGACTGGAAACGCAAACACCGTTACAGTCGTTAACGATGCTCAACAGCCAGTTCAATCTGGCGATGGCCCGGAAATTTGCAGATCGCCTGCGCGACAAAGCCGACTCAATCGACACTCAAATCAAACTTGCCATGCAAGTGGCCGTCGGACGAGACCCAACGCTGAACGAACAACGATTGATGAAAGATTACGTCGACCAGCACGGTTTGGAAAATTTGGCACGAATCATTTTTAACCTCAGCGAGTTCGTTTATGTTGATTAACTTTGATCGACGAAAATTCTTGTTCGACTCCGCTTGGGGGTTCGGCTCGCTGGCTCTCACGTCGATGCTGGCTAGTGAACTGCGTGCGCAGGAGACCGATTCCAAAGGCTTCGTCAAAGTGCTCCACCATCCACCACGAGCCAAGCGAGTCGTGCAACTGTTCATGGCGGGTGCGGCGAGCCATATCGATCTGTGGGATTACAAACCGGCGCTTGAAAAACACCATGGAGAACCATCCGACTTTGGCGAAAAAGTAGAGGCATTCCAAAACGGACTTGGTCCCTGGATGAAGTCCCCGTTCAAATTCAAACGATACGGCGACTCCGGGAAAATGATCAGCGATGTTGTTGCCGATCTTGGATCGTGTGTCGATGACATCGCATTTATCCA
>CAMYNE010000693.1 GCA_947259675.1 uncultured Pirellulaceae bacterium | reverse complement strand
TCCAGCCTGTTCGGTTCAGTTGTCGCATCCCGGCGTCGACAATTGGGTAGCCGGTTAGCCCTTTCTTCCATGCGGAAAAATCATCTTGGTTTGTTCGCCATTCCAGGGCGTTGGTTTTCAACTTGAATGGTTGGTTCATTGACACGCGAGGACAAGCGACCATTACATGCGTGTAGAAATCGCGCCAAGCAAGCTCTGAGATCCAGGTCGTTGCGCCTTCACCACCTGCGATCTTGCCATTGTTGGCAGTGACTGCGGCGGCAAGACATTGTCGAGGTGAAATGACACCGGCAGCTAAATACGGCGATAGCAAACTGGTTCCCGCAATTGATGGAATGTCTCGCACTTCATCGTAGGAGGTAATTTTTTTGGAGAATTTTCGGAGCCGGCTTTGGGCTTCCGACTCACCCGGCTTCCAAATATCGTTGCGGAGTTTCTTGAAATCGAATCCGCTAATCTTTGACGGAATTTTCGATGGCATGATATCTACGTCACGTTGCTTCCGTGGTTTTGGCAACACGTCGATGAAATCAAGTGCCTTCGTATCCCAGACTCGTCGATAAGAAGTGAACACCGAGTAGAACTTACCTTCCTTTGTGGTTATTTCACGCGGTGGCACGATGACTCGGTCGTGGAATCGGCGGACGGCGATGTCGGCTCGCTCGCAGGCGGTCGCGACATCGTTATCGCGGCGATGCTCGTTGACTTCGTATTCACGGTTCAAGTACAGCCTCGAGCATTTGTGTTTCCTGGCGAACTTAACAACCTTCGATGGAACGTCAGAAAACGAATCGCAGATTTCGATTCTCAATGGGATTCGAAGTTTGTCGAGTTCAGTCGAGAGCGCGGAAAGGTTGTCCAGCCAAAACTTTACTTTGCAATCTGCGTCGTCATGTTCTTTCCATTGATCGGGCGTAATCACGAACAGCCCTATTACGCCTTCCCTGGATTCTTTGGCCGCCTGAAAAAGGGAAGTATTATCTGTGACTCGTAAATCACGTCGAAACCAAACTAGAGTTCTCATCGGCATCCATAAAGTAAATAATGTCGTTACTGCAGGATAGCTGTTTAAGTGTGTCGAGCGCAACGCGATCCTGGCGAGTTGCGCGGATATTGATCAAACCGGGCAAGAACTTCATTCTTCCTAACCAATTGTGAAAAACAACCTTTCAACTAAGGGTTGAAGGCGACCGACTTAGTCGACCACAATCGCATGATCCAGTGCCACGTCACCGCAAGTAACACTGAAGTCATGCCCACATGCAATACCTGTATGGTGGGATAAATCTCAATGTGCCCCAAAACCACACCCATCAACATCATCGCGACCACCATCGCGAAAATTAGTCTTGGCTCCACGGCCTGCCAATCCTTCTCACGTGTCATCCAAAAGAAAAGTAAGCCTGATGTCAGCAGCAAACTCCAGGAAAAACTGCGATGTATTTTGTAAATGATCGTCGTGCCCAATTCTGCCCCCCACTTCTCTCGTTCAATTCCTTGCTCTGTCTCAGCTGTGATCGCTAACTCGTCCGTCTGTTCGCGAAGCTGGCTGCCGAGCAACCCTTCACCAAACAAGCATGCGAAAAACACCAATGAAACGATCTTCAATTTTCTTTGCCGGGGCAGAGAAATTGTTTTGAGAGACCTTTCTGGACGGGAAAGCCAGATGATCGTCACCAGAACAGCGATCAGCAAGAATGCCAAAGCCATGTGCAGTGTGATAATGCCGGGCTGCAAACCGCTTCGTACGACGACCGCCCCCATGACCGCGTTGGCCACAACGTCGAGCAGACAGAACAAGGAAAGCCCGACAATCCAGACCTTTTTCTGTTTCGCCCCGAAAGAAAACAAAGCCAACAACAGCGTTGCAAATCCGAGCGGCAACGTTGCCAGACGATTGGTAAATTCAATCCACGTGTGAACGGGGTCAAAGCTTTCCAAGACCGTTTCCCGGGTAATCGTATCCGGATCAATACCTTTACGAGCTGCGTGCTTTTTGAATTTGTCGAGATCGAGTTTTTCTACGTCGATTTGATCGACGCTCGTTGGAGGAATCAAGCATCCCCAACAGGTCGGCCAGTCGGGACAGCCAAGCCCTGAGCCGGTAACTCGAACTGTTGCCCCGGCGACCACCAAAATGATGAGTGACAACAGAGCAACCCAAGCTAACCGGTGAACGATCATGATTTACCTAGAGGCGAACGAGTCAAGCTATAACGGGCGGGTCGGAAATCGAATCTTGGCAGGGCCAAGCCTTTCTTTGTGCCCCGACATCTCGTTCGCTTCCTC
>CAMYNE010000692.1 GCA_947259675.1 uncultured Pirellulaceae bacterium | reverse complement strand
GACTATTTGCTTGAAGTGCCTCGAGAAAGAGCCGGATCGGCGCTTTCAGAGTGGCGCTGAGCTTGAACTGGAGCTGAAACGCTTTCTAAATGGCCAACCGCTTACGATTCGACCAACCAGTTCGATCACCATTGCAACTCGCTGGTGCAAGAGACGACCTGCGATTGCCCTATTGTCGACACTTTCGGCGTTGCTGCTGATCGCATTAACGATCGGCGGTTATTGGATGGCTTGGAATCAAACGCAACACGCACAGAAGCTACAAGAGCAGCGTGACCTGGCGCGAACGTCGGCTGACTTGGCTGCTCAGAAGGCTGATGAAGCTGACAAAGCGACTCAGTTCATGGTCACAACGCTGGGTAGCGCTCATCCCAATCGGGATGGCCGCAACGTGACGGTTGCTGAGCGGCTGGCGGATGGTTTACGTGAGATACAAGACTCGTTTTCTGATGCTTCGACGGGGAAAGCGGCGTTGTTGAGTGCGATCGGCAAAACTTACAATGGACTGGGACTCCACCACGACGCGAGGGTCCCACTCCAACAAGCTTGGGAACTCTATTCTCAGATAGATGGAGACGAGTCGCTTGAGGCTCTTAAGGCCGAAACGGCATTCGGTGACTTGTTGAGGAAACTCGGGCGTTACAAACAAGCCGAACAACACCTGATGCACTCACGAGATGGGTTGCTTGCAATCCTCGGACCAAATGCGAGTGAATCCATCGTTGCCGCAAATAATGTGGCCCAAAATCTTTATGAACAAGGTCTTCGCGAAGAGGCGTTTTCGATTTTTGCCGACAGTTATGAACGGGCTAAACAATCGCTTGCAGCGCTTGACGAAACCACGATCAACACACTGCTCGCATATAGTGATGCACTCATCCGCGCTGGAAAAATCCAGACATCCCGTGAATTAATAGAGGACGCGCTTCCGTCAGCGACCGAGTTTTACGGACATGATCACTTGTGGGTGATCAGTCTCAAAGGGGCCCTGGCAAGTATCGAACGGGCCGACGGAAATTATCAGCTCGCGATGGAAATATTCAAAGAGATTAATGCGATCCTGATGGATAAACTTGGTGAAGACCATTTAAAAACGATCACCAGTCTGAACGGTGTGGCAATTTCGCACGCCGATATGGGGAATAACGAAGAGGCAGGCAAAATGCTGCAAGAGATTCGTGATCGAATGGCTCAAGTCATGGGAGAGTGTCATCCTCAGACGTTACGTTCGATTTTAAATCTTGCCCGGTCAATGGAGACGAATGACCGGCGAAATGAGGCTCGAGAACTTTTGAAGAATGCCTATGAGCAGTCGTCGCTGGCTGTTGGCTACTACCACCCGGACACCATGATGATGGCGACGCAATACGGCCGTAGCCTGGCCGAGAATAATCAATTTGAAGAAGCCGAAACGCTGCTGACAGACGCTGTCATGTTCTTCGAAAATGCAGAAAATGTTGAACCGATGACCCGGGCCGAACCATTTACTCACTTGGGTGCGCTATACAAACGGACCGAACGCACGACTCGGGCAGTTGAACTGTACGCAACGGCACTTGAAATAGCGCGGGAGTCGTATGGTGAAACGAACCCTACGACATTGTCAGCGAAAAACAATCTTGCCGGCGCCTATTTTAAACTGGGCCAGATGTACGAGGCAATTCAATTATTCCAGGAAGTCCTGGACGGTCTGCGGCAAAAGCTGGGTGATGACAATCCGCGGACAGTGATGACGGCCCTCAACCTCGGAATCAGCTACCGCGACGAAGATCGTCCCGATGAGGCGATCGTCGTCCTGTCCGACATCGTTCCGATCCTAGAGCGGGACGCGAAAGGATCCTGGCTGACCAATACGGCTCAATTCCAGCTCGGGCGAGCCTATCTGGATTCCGAGCAGGTCGATGCCGCGAATCAGGATCTGGAAATCGCTTACAAGGGCTTTGAAAAACTGTTGGACCAACAGCCAGCTGCAAAAACAATCGGCTTGGCAAATCAAATCAAAACCATCATTAGCCAATTCGAATCGTTAGGCGAAACGGATATTGCCGACTCCTGGCGTCAACGCAGACAATCCCTGCTCGACGCTCAACAGCAGCCATCGATGGAAGATTGACGGACGCGATGTCTCGAGCAACTGTATCACGGATGAAAACCGCTCCTACACCGCGATT
Organism: uncultured Pirellulaceae bacterium; assembly: GCA_947259675.1. Classification (GTDB taxonomy): domain Bacteria; phylum Planctomycetota; class Planctomycetia; order Pirellulales; family Pirellulaceae; genus Mariniblastus. Next base: position 120 of record CAMYNE010000692.1, on the reverse strand, counting down.
TGAATAGCGTCTCGTCTCTCGCTTCTCGCAACTCGTTTCTAGCTACTCGTTCTCACCTTCAAAACTAATTGGTTTTGCGACAGTTCAAGATTGTTGAAATCGGCGTGCGCCACAAAAAAC
>CAMYNE010000691.1 GCA_947259675.1 uncultured Pirellulaceae bacterium | reverse complement strand
AATTCCGCACCCACGAATTCTGCGGATTCAAACTGGAGCCCCGCCAATCAGGACGAAGCTCTCGGGAGCCAGCTTTCGGTAGAAAATATCGCCGAAGACCAATTTGTCGTGGCACAGCCGCAGATGAACGAAGCGGCAATAGACGAGTTTGCCGCTCAACGTATCACATTCGATGAACCGGCAATCCAGCCAATCTTAGGTGTAGAACAGATTCCAGTTGCCGAGTTGAATTATGAACCTCAAGACCCACGCTACCGCCAGGCAACCCCTGCCCGCCAGGTGACGTATCGTGGACCGCTCAGTTCGATGGCCACTTCCACCATTCCCAGCCCATACGTAGACAACGAGAAAACGCCCGATCCAGAGCCAGTTGTAGTTGTTAAGGCCGAGTTCACTTTCGGAACAAACGATCCTACCAAAATCGTGGGCGAATTCGACAAAGAAAATGTCCGTACCAGCCTCGACGCGATCAATATCGTAATCGCGACGACACCACAACAAGATGCTGCTAACCTCGAAGTGACAGTCACACACGATAGAGTGACTTCGGCAAATATTCCGGCCGCTAGCGGAGCATACCCGATTCCATTGAAGGAGGGGGTAAACACGCTGATGGTCAATAGTAAACCAGATGGGAAACTGTTGGCTTCCACTGTGATCACTAAGGACAAAACTGGTCCGATTTTGCAGTCGGCCCAGCTGATCGCCGATCCGAAGTATGGCAACTATCTTAACATGAGGTTCCAAGACGCCGACTGGTTGAAGGATTCCGTGACAAAAGATGCTTTCTATATCAAGCGCAAGGCCGATGGGACACGAATAAACCCGCAGGGAAAACCAGTCATCGATGGACGGTATGTCAATTTATACCTGCCTGAATTGGCGGAAGGTGCTTATGACCTCAAGCTATACCATTCGGTTCCACGGGACCCGGCAGGCGTAACCGTTTTGAAAGATATATTTCAGAATACATCGAAGGACCAAACCTCAGAAACAGACGATAGTTTTGCCGGACAACGGTGGCAATTCACGGCAACGGGGGGTCGCAAGTTTGGCCAGCAAGTCCCGTTTCCGCAGTATGCTCCGCCCCGAAATGAAGACCCGGAAAACAGACAAATCTTCAACCCAGGTGATTTCGTCGAAACGCGTGTGATGCGGCTCTACTATTTTCGAGATGCGCATCGCGTAGCGCAGGTCATCAACCGCAACATCCGTTCGCTAAATCGCGCCGCAGTCGAACAAGCGCAGCGCCGCGCGGAATCCGCTCGCGATAAGGCCGACAACTTAACTGACTCTCGCCGCAAAGCCGAACGTGAAGCAGTCAGGATGGCGCAGGAAGCCAGGGCCACCGAGAAAGAGCTAGCCAGAGTACAACAAGCCATACCGCAGCTTAGAGAGCTGCAAAAGAACATCGCGCAGCTGAATACCGAAATCACCGCAAAGGCTGCCGAAAATCCGGATTTGGCGGGAGATATCAAAAAAATGGAGACCGGTATCGACGAAAAGAAAACGGATATCGAAGGACAGAAAACGGATATCGAAAACAAACGAAAAGAGATTCAGCTGAATAGTGAAAGTGAAGTCACTCAAAGACAAATCGACAGCTTGCAACAACAAATCGAAGTCACGCAAAAACAAATCCAGAAGAACAAAGATATCAAGTTCATTCAAAATGAAATCGCCGAAAGAAAGGTGCAAAGGGACAGTCCCGGGGTGTCGGACGAAAAGAAACAGGAACTCCAGCAAGAAATCGATGATCGCAACGCCAAGCTTGCGATTTTGAATGAAGAACTTGTACGGCTAAAAAGGCAAACCGAACCGGATCCAATGCAGGAACAACTTGACAGGTTGCAGAACCAACTAAGTCGGCTCAACAGTAAGGTTGCATCGACACAGAATCCGACTGATTCCCCGCAAGGTCAACTTGCAACATTGCAACGTGGACTCGAAACGATGAAAAACGATCATGCGAAAATGGAGCGCGAACTTGTAACGCTGACGACCCAAACCGCGGCATGGCAGGCAGAATACGACGCTTTGCAGTATAGGCTTGAAAACCTGAAAGATCAGGCACTGCAGTTTGGAGCCGATCCCGCCGATGTCGAAGGTTCAATCTCCCGAATCATTGGCAACATCGTTTCGATGCAACAGGGCTTGGCGAGAGCCCGAGAAGATGCGATCCGAACCCAGGAAGCGGCACTTAGCAAAGAGGCGGAAGAGGACCGAGCCCGCGAAATCCAGTTCCGACAGGAAGTCTCGGCAGCCCACGAAGACCCGGATACTTTCGTCGCCG
>CAMYNE010000690.1 GCA_947259675.1 uncultured Pirellulaceae bacterium | reverse complement strand
GCCTGAGCCTACCGAAACCGAAACCGTTCCTCCACAGCCTGACGATGAAAATCTACCCATCGAACCCACCGAGAAACCGGTCACTGAAGAAGCACCTGCCGAGACAAAGGTTGAGTCCAAAAATGCTCAAGATGAAGACGATCAAGAGGCGGACGATGTTCAGTTGAGTGACGAGGAAATTCGGAAACAACGGGCAGAGCTACAAGAAAAACTTGAACGGCTGAACAGTGGCGAGGCAGAGCTGCAACAGTTGCGAACCAATATTTTGAGGGAAGATCGAGATCGCCAACGCACGCGAGTGCAGGTTTGGCGGCAATTCGGCGCTTTTAACAGAGGGATCGTTAACGTCGGGCAGCGAAAAAACGACTATATGTTCGCTGCGTTTCAACATTCGTTTTATAAATTTGCCATGCTCTATTTCTATGGCACCGATGACAATTTGCAGGCCGAATTCAACGAAAAGCTGGACACGCTGGACCAGGAATTCAAAAAATTGTCAGTGAGTTCCGAACGAGACGCCGCGGCAGCGGTGGGGACGGTTATTGGCTGGCTGGACGCGACCGAACAGTCCAAAAACCTGATTCGCTTGATTGAAAAAAAGTATTCATTGCCCAACCTCCGGGTTTCGGTCTCTCGTAATTTGGTCAATCGACTTGCCTCACAACCGGTAAGCGATGGTCGCCGAGTCAACGAAATCATATTGGGGCGTTTGATTCGCGGTGAAGCGGCCACCAAGGGCACCGTTAGTATTGACTTTATTGATGATCCGAATCAAGCGCGCCTGAGCATTCATCTGCTCGGCAATATCGTGTCTCGAACGCATACTCGATCCGGCCGGTTCACCGGCTATGCTGGAGCGACTGGACAAATTGAAGCTCGTCAAAATCTTACCGCTAACGTCGGCGGGTTGCTTGCCGAAGAGCCATCTGGTTCGGCTCATATCGACTCTGAATTCTACGGCGTTGATGCAAGGTTGAATTTGGTTCAGAGAATTGGCCGTAAACAGTACATTCGCGACAAAGAAGAAAGTGAACGAATTTCGGAAGGTCGGATCAAAACGCAATTTATGGAGAAGTTTTTGACACAGACTTCGGATGCGTTAAGCCAAGGCAGAAAACGGCTTGTCCAAGCTCTCGAGAAAGCGGAAGAAATCGGCGGCTTCTTGCCTGAGCTGTATTTGCGAACGACCTACGATCGATTTTGGGCGATTGGGCATCGAACCACATTCAAGCTGGCGGAGTCCGGGCGAGTCTCAAATCTCGCGGCAACCGCCATGCCGACGGAGTCATCAGTCAATGCGGAAATCGCGGTACAAATTCATGAGACGCTTTTGAGCAATTATGTTGACGAGATCTTTAGTAATCGAACATTCACAAACGACGAACTTGCCGCGGAAGCAGAACGGCTCACTGGCGATGCGCCCGAAGGTCTTGCTACTGCGGAAGACGAAGAAGGCTGGTCAATTACGTTTTCCGGAACGCGACCGATTCAATTTGAATTCGATAACAATCGGTTGGCAGTCACGATCACCGGACGTCGTTTCTCGCAAGGCGACTCTCGACTTCAAGCGGGTTTGAAAATTCGCATCCCTTTTATTGTCAAACGAGTCGAGGGGAAAATGTATCTGTTTCGCGACGGGGACGCCGTACTCGATTATGTGGACCCGGATAGATTGACCGCGAAAATCGTTGCCTTCAAGTCTTTCCTGGAAACGAAACTCAATAAAGAGGACGCCGAAAAACCTGGAGTGCTATTGCCCGACAACTTGATTCCTGTCGATGAAGTTGAACAACTCAAAGATGTCCAACTTGCTCGTGAACTTCAGCTTGTCGAATTGCGCATGCAGGGCGGGTGGCTTTATGTAGGCTGGAACCACGCTCCGGTGGGAATGTACTTTTCGGCGATGACCGATACACCTGGAATTTGGCAGGAACTCAACATCTCGCAGCCAATTGACCCACTGAACCAGGCTCCCAGTCCAAACGAAACTAAGACACAGACAAAGGACCTGGGCCAACCGCAAGAAGTTATTTTGGCTCCTCTTTCGTCACCGCCTGTGCATTCGTCGACTGCCACGCCGGAAAGTAATTGAGAGTGACCCGAGAATCGGTGGCTGATTCGTAAGAATTCATTCATCACGGGAATGAGTAGCTGGATTTGTGAGTATCCAGTCGGCTGCTGGAAGTGTCTAAATTCGCAAACGACTTCCAGCAAAATTGCGGCAATTCCGGCGACACGCGTAATGTGCCGTGCTTCCGAACTGAGGCCTCGCTCGGCTTCGGCGGACGCGACGATGGGGA
>CAMYNE010000689.1 GCA_947259675.1 uncultured Pirellulaceae bacterium | reverse complement strand
CAGCCAAAAACACGTCTTGTGCGAGATCATCGGCAACCGCCAGGTTTCCGACACGTCGAACAAGGAATCCTCGGAGATCTCGATGATATTTGCGTACCAATTCCGTAAAGGCGTGCGAACACCCGCCTTTGGCAAGGCCCACGAGCTCGGATTCGTTCATTCGCTGGGTTTCAGCAGGATTTGACATGCCATTAATTAGTCGAGTACCGACTGGATTCGTCACCCATTTTTTTGGAAACTTTTTGGATGTTTTCACGCCTCTGCCGACGGTTTTGGAGCATACGCGCCCACACATCACTACGGGTCTTCCCCATTGTAACAAGCATGTATCAGCGGCTTGTTAACTCGCTGCGACTTACAGAAAATTGAATTGCCTATCGCAATTTGCGATTTTGAGTGGGGCAAACCACCGGGTTAATTGCAATCGACGGATCCAAAGCCGGTGTGCACTTTCTCCGATGACGGGGCGTACTTTCAGCAAACTCCTTTTTTTCGAGGGATTAAAATGAGCAATCTCAGATCTTTTCTTGTTGCGATCACATTATTGACGGTGGTCGCCACGTCCGCTTTGGCCGAACAGGTCGAAGTCGACAGCAAAGTCACTGATGTTACCTTGTATCGCGATCAGGCCCGCGTCACGCGTACGTTGAAAGTCGAAGGGGAAGCGACAGCGCACGAAATCGTCGTCAGCGATTTGCCAGAAAACGTGTTGGCCAACAGCCTGTTTGCCGAGTCAGGAGAAGGCGTCGAAGTCCGAGCTGTCCAGTTTCGCACACGTGCCGTCGTTAATTCGCCGCGAGAAGAAGTTCGTGAACTGGAGACCAAATTGCGCACGGTGGCGCAGTCAATCGAACTCAATCAAAAGCAGACGGGACTTTTGAAGGGGCAGAGCGCTTATCTCGACAAACTGGAAAATTTTGTCGCGCCCACGGCCACCACGGAACTTTCCAAAGGGGTCCTCGATGCCGAAGCGCTGAAGAATGTCACAGAATTCAATTTCGCCAAGCGAGAAGAGATTGCCAAACGCGAAATCGAACTGAGTTCAGAGCTTTACGAACTGCAGCAACAACAGACTTTGCTGCAGCGCAAAATGAAAGAGATTACCAATGGCAGCTCAAAAACGATTCGCGAAGCGGTCTTGTTTGTTCAGAAAAACAACGCAGCTGCCAGTGAAGTCCAGTTGAGCTACCTGGTTAGCTCTTGTGGATGGTCACCTTCCTACACGATTCGTGCCGAGGGTGATCGCGACCAGACGCGCATCGAATACAACGGTTTGATTCATCAGATGAGTGGCGAAGATTGGGGCGATGTGCGGCTGACGCTGTCTACGGCCTCGCCTGCCCTCAGTGCTTCCGGCCCGGGGTTAGCACCCTTCAAGTTAACTTTGGTTCCCGCGGTCGTGCCAGTTCCGAATGCTCAAGCAGAACTACAAACGGCCGCCCAGACGGGCCAGGTATTTGGCAGCCAACAGCTGAAGATGATTTATTCGAAACAACAGGAAGCGATTTTCGCGGTTCAAAATTCACTTAGCAATCGTGATAACTTTGCCAACAGCTGGGGCCTCAACGACGCTGTCAACGAGGTTTCTTGCGTCGAGCTGGTGAGCGCGCCCTCGGTTGCCAAAAACTTGAAACGACAAATGGAGGCGGGCACCGAACAGCCCAGCTTGAGTTACACATTGAACTCGCCCATTAGTTTGACAAGCCGAAATAACCAGCAAATGGTCAGGATCATGCAAACTGATTTGGCAAGCGAATTCTATCACGTCGCGACTCCGATTTTGACCAGCTACGTTTACCGAGAAGCAGAGTTGAACAACAACAGCAAGGAAGATTTGTTAGGCGGCCCAATTACCGTTTATCTTGACGGCCGATTTGTGGGACGTGGCGAAATTCCCACAGTTGCTCGTGGCCAGACTTTTGTCGTCGGGTTCGGTGCCGATTCACAGCTCCGTACACGGCGGGAATTGGCTGAAAAGCAAACGGATATCAACGGTGGCAACAAAGAAATCAAGCTCGAGTATCGACTCGTGATCGAGAACTACAAAGACACGCCGGTGACGGTTCGAGTTAGCGATCGCTTGCCGAGTGTCGAGCAGGAAAAAGACGTCAAGATCACTCTACTTGATCCGAAAGAACCACTAAGCACCGATAAGGTTTATGTTCGCGAAGAGCGCCCCAAGGGTATTTTACGTTGGGACGCCGAGGTTCCTGTCCGTGCTGTAGGCGAGGACATCTACGAGATTACGTACAAGTTTGCAATGGAATTCGATCGCAAATACCAAGTCGCCGTCGCCGGTGACC
>CAMYNE010000688.1 GCA_947259675.1 uncultured Pirellulaceae bacterium | reverse complement strand
GATCGTTGCGGCGGCAATTTCCAACTACGTTGAACGAAATCCAACGAGGTCACCAATCATGGCATCCCTGCAACAATTTCCATCGGGTAATTTCCACATTACGTTTCACTTTGGCGGCAAACGCTATAAGCGGTCGCTTAAAACCAACGACCGGCGTAAGGCATTGGCAATGAAAGCTCGTGCGGAGGAAACGGCGTTGCTGGTCGAGCAGGGACGCATCGAGCTCCCGGAATCAGTCGACGTTCCGACTTTCCTATTATCCGACGGAAAACTCGCGACCAAGACCACCTGCAATGAAGCCAAGTTGTCCAAACTGTTTGAGGGCTACTTCGGATCGCTACCCGAAGGCAACCTTGAGCCGGGTACGATTGCGATGATGCAAACTCATCGGGGCCACTTAGAGAGGCATTTTGGAAAATATCGGGTGATGAAGCTGTTAACCTTCAATGACCTTCAGGGCTACATCAACAAACGAGCAAAGGATGATGGAATTCGGGGCCGTAAACTCCACGCTTCAACCATCAAAAAGGAAATTAACACACTGCGTGCTGTGTGGAATTGGGCCAGTGTTGCCAATGAAATCCCGCAAGTCGAATATCCTTCAAAGGGACTTCGATACCGTCCTATCCAAAAACTCATCCCAGGTGAAACTGTAGCGATCGTAACGGTTTGTTGCCATCTGGCTCACGCGTTTTCATCCGACATCGCGTGATGTCGTTGACTTTTTAGCAGACAGACCGGATGGTGGGGCCATCTGCTATCACGCGAGCAAACGTATGTCATTTATCCTCCAGCCGTTGCATGTCTTCGTTGCTGTACTCATCGAGTACGTTCGCGATCAGCAAGAGCTGGTCATCGCTTACCTCCAGTTGGAGAATCAGGTACTTCGCGAGCAGATCGGAGGCAATCGGGTTTTGCTTACCGATGAGCAAAGACGCCTGTTGGCAGTGAAGGGCAACCCTCTTGGTAGAAAACAGCTGGGAAAGATCGCGACAATTGCGCAGGCCGACACGATTTTGCGTTGGCACCGAGAGCTCATCCAGCCCAAAGGCGACTCGAAACCATTGGGCAAACTGGGGCGGCCACGTACGGACCAAGAAGTCGCGAATCTGGTTCTTCACATGGCCCGCGAAAACGTGAGCTGGGGCTACAAGCGAATCGAAGGCGCACTGCACAACCTGGATTATTCAATTTGTTCAAGCACCGTTGCTAACATCCTGAAACAACACGGTATCGAGCCTGCGCCCAGTCGCCAGGGAACAATTAGTTGGTCAACATTTCTCAAATCCCATTGGGAAACCTTCGAAGGAAGCGACCTGAACGCAATCAGGCTTTGGCTCGCCGAGCGGCTTAACTGTCTGTTCGGCAAGACTTCTCGCAGCGACGTGGCTCCCATTGCTGCTGAAACAAGTCACGTAACCGCGCAAGAGACGCCGAAGTCAATTTGCATCCATATTCTTGAAGTCGCCGACACAGAAGCTCAGTTGGCTCGGGCACCGCCAAGCGCGCTCTGCGCTACTGCATCCCTATCTACTCGCGATATCAGTCGTGCAGCTTGAGCTTGGCGCACGGGAATTGTGCGCGCTGATCGTGCCGTGAAGCAACCCGCAGGACAATATCACCATCGAAAAGTCGTTGGTCGGCGGAGCGACGCCAATGGATGAGATTCTCAGCAACATCGCCGCGACCAGTCTGAAAATCAGCGGATGTCAAGGCTGGATGAGTTTTTGGATAGGACGGGAATACCGGCAAAGTTTATTGTGGGCATCGCTTACGCCAAGTTCACGCGGAGGAAAGGTGTTGCTCCAAGAAACGGACAAAATTGGGTACCGTAAGATCTAGAGTTCGGTTCCCAAGCGGCGAGCAAGTTTGAATAGGTACAGCTGTTCCCGGATTAGAGACATCGACCTGCAATGAATAGTTGTGATTGGGTTCTAGCGAAACGTCAGCTGAGTACGTTCCATTTGGAGTCAAAGCGGAGATCGGGCCGAAGTCCGTTTGATTGGGCAACAAAGGGATATAGCGAATGCTACCGCCGTTTCCTTGAAGTTTCGTTAGCTTCAAGAATACAGGCGCGAGATTGCTAACTGGTTTCAGCGCGTTGACCAGTGCCTCAACTCGGATTTGATTGGCTGCCATTTTCCGGACAAAAAGACGTGCAAAAACGCGAGGATTATTTACAGCCGCGAATAACTCGAATGGCGCATCAGTCGGGCCCTCCCGGCGATCGACTCGCATAATCCACCGACCGGCAATCGAGTCGTTTGTTTTTGAAACGTTGATAAACTCGACATCTTGCGGATTAACGATCGTTCCATCAGGCCGCTCCAGGTACAACCAAGCAGGATTGTTCACATCGCGGATCATGGCGAATATGGCCTGTCGAGCACCTTCTTCCACGAGAACGGGCAAATCATAGCCGCCGATCATTACACTTGTATCGATTTCTTTTTCGGCCATACGTGCCAGATCTTCATCAGAGTATCTGATGATACTTTCTGGTTCCTTGTTGTTTTGACGGTTTGGGCGGGAACTCAGCGGTGGTAGTTGATGAAACTCGGAGGCGTTGAACGCAAATGATTCAAAAACTGAAAACACTGACGCCATGAAAACGGCAATGCGATGAATTCCTGATATAACATTATCGCCGCCGGGATCGAAGCGAAAACTCCCGTTCGTCATGAACGCCAACTGTTGCGCGGCAAAGATGTTTTGAACGCCGCTCGGCAGCAGCGCGTGAAATAACATTCGGTTTTCGATCAACATTTGCGCAATGGGCGTAACATCTGCTTGAGCAAATGGAAATGTTGTACCAAACCAGAAGATTCGTTGGTTAGCGACCTGGCCACCGCCAGTCAACAATGCGGTTAGCTGTTCCAATGTGGCAGCCGCAGGTGGTTGCTCCAGTGGAAGTTGAAGCTGGTCCAAAATCTGTTTTAGATCATCTTCATCCATGTCGGTCGTAAACGAAATGACGATCGGGTCCGGAAGACCTGGGACATATAGTGCAAATTCATCGGCTTGCGATAGGCTCATGACGCGAAATGTTGCGAAAAAGGCGGTACGAAAGAAAGTGTTGTTTAAAAGTGGACCGTCACCTGGACCGAGGCTAAGCACCACGACATATCTAGATTTGTTGGGACTGATCTTCCATAAGATTGGATCAGACGGTTTCGCCGGCGGATCGAGGTTGGGCCGTTCACCCGAAGCGGGAGCTGTGATGCCAGGATAACAGTCAGCAATCGTATTCCAACACGATTTTCCATAGGTTTCATGTTGGCAATTGTCTATGGTGTGGGTTGTCTCACAACAAAACTCATTGACGACGCCGGCCATGATGGTGCCGGTACTTGGGTGGATAGTTGCGCCTAACTGCGATTTGTCCATAACACATGCGCTTTCAGCGGCATAATCTGAAACACAACTACCGCTCATTATAGATCCCCCGCAAACCCTGTATTCATCTTCGAGAAATAGGCAGTAATGGCCAGCCTCGTGAAGAATGACGCCTGGCTTGAACCGTTCATCGGCGTGAAGGTTCATCCAGTGACCTGACGTTGCGGGTTTGATGCGGCCATTCGTTGCCGACGTGCCCCCACCCGGCTCCAAAATCGCGTCGACGGTACTTTGTCCTGCGAAGTTGTTGAAAACAAGTATTGTCCCAATTGACATTTTACCGTCAGTCGCGTCATACAATTCAACGGAGAATTGGCGAAACGATTTCTCCCATTCATCAATGACGTAGGTGCCGGCGTTGAAACCAAAGGTTATCGATAAATTGAATTTGCCGCCCGTAAAAGTACCATTACCCATGATTAGCCTTTGTGTTTATTCGTTCGTTTCTTTATTCGAGAATGAATCCAAATTGACCACCCAATCGACGTATTCGTCCCATCGCCGAATTTCAGCTGGAGTGACCGCAAAATATTCTGGCGATTTCTGTCGCAACCGTTTGTAGGTTTCGACGAGTTCATCGTGGGGAACTGATGTCAGGTTGTAGTCATCGCTGATCTGTTTTCCTGTCAATACGGTCGAATATTTCCCAATTTCATCGGCCGATCGCTGATCCTGTACCAAATTCCAAATGCGGAGTGTCGAATCGTGCGAGGCCGTCAAAATCCTTTTTGTTGCGTTGTCAAAATAGGCGCGATTGATCGAGCCAAATTGTTCAAACGGAGGCGCGACCAATT
>CAMYNE010000687.1 GCA_947259675.1 uncultured Pirellulaceae bacterium | reverse complement strand
CCTGGACTGCTACATTGATGACCATTCAAAGCGATATACTTGCAGCTATAGGCCAATGTTCAACTCGGCGGTTTGAACGCATGGACCCTAAAGCTTGATTGTTTACGCGAGTGTGGATCGCTTCGCCGAATTTCCGAAGCTACTTGTTCGAATCGAATATCGCGCCGATCGCAAAATGGATCGCGCCGTACGGTATTGGGATCGGACAAACTCGCTTTGCCGCCAATACCCGGTGACGAGAGTGTGCATCGTTCAAGTGACTGATTAAACTGTTGAGACGAACGTAATCAAGCGGACACAATAGTTTAAGGCCTATTATGAAAACCATTCCGAAAACATATTCGCTCCAGATGTGTGCGTTGATTGTCCTGTTTGTGGGATTACTCCACCCGTCAAACGTTACCGCTGAAGATCCGGAGGATTGGCTCAGCTCAAATCTGCAGCCGTTGCTCAAACTGTACATTCATTTTCATCGCAATCCTGAACTCTCCTTTGAGGAAAAAGAAACGGCCGCTCGCGTAGCCAAGGAATTGAATGACGTCGGTGCGACCGTCACGACTGATTTCGGCGGGCATGGTGTGGTCGGCATCATGGAAAACGGGGACGGCCCGACCGTCATGGTGCGTACGGACTTGGATGCGTTACCGGTGGTCGAACAAACCAATCTCCCCTACGCATCAACCAAACAAGTCAAAGATGCGGACGGGAACACGGTGGGAGTCATGCATGCCTGTGGGCATGATGTCCACATGACGACGTTGGTCGGAGTTGCCCGTTTCATGGCAGCCCACAAAGACGAATGGTCGGGACGGTTGATGTTTATCGGGCAACCCGCTGAAGAACGCGGTGCAGGGGCCAAAGCAATGTTGAAGGATGGCCTGTTTGAGAAGTTCACGAAACCCGATTATGCATTGGCTCTTCATTGCAGCCCGGTTGTACCGACCGGTTCTGTTTCACTTCGTAGTGGTTATGCGATGGCCAACGTGGACAGCGTGGATATTGAATTGTTTGGTCGAGGCGGTCACGGAGCTTACCCTCACACGACGATCGACCCGATTGTGCAAGCCGCCAAACTGATCCTCGATCTCCAAACGATCGTTTCACGCGAGGTCAAACCGATTGAGCCGGCAGTGGTCACGGTCGGCTCCATCCACGCCGGAACGAAACACAACATCATTTCAGACAACTGTCATTTGCAATTGACGATTCGCTGTTATTCCGATGAAGTTCGGAATCTGCTGATTGAGTCGATCAAGAGAAAAGCCAAAGCCGCGGCGATGAGCGCCGGCGCAAAAGAACCCGTCGTGTCCATTTCCGAAGGCACGCCTGCGCTTTCCAACGACGACAAACTGGCAAATCGGATAGCGGATGTTTTTCGTAACAAACTGGGCAAGGAAAATGTTATCGAGGCGGAGCCCGTGATGGGTGGCGAGGACTTCAGCCATTTCGGGCGCAACGGTGTTCCCAGTCTGATGTTTTTTCTTGGCGTGGTCGATCAATCACGGTTGAATCGTTACAAGGAAATGGGAATCACACCACCCTCGATGCATTCAAATGGCTTTTATCCAGATATCGAAGTTGCACTCCAGACCGGTGTAGTGAGCATGTCGAATGCGGTCCTTGAGTTGATGCAAAAAGAATAAATGAGGTTCGCGGCGGCGAAAAAACTATTGACTGACACGAGTCTAATCCAGTAACTGCCTTTTAAAAAAAACCCGTTGCAGTTGTGCAGCGGGCTTTGGGTTTTCTCTAATTGTCCGGTTCGCTCAGGCGAAACTTTCAACGTCCGTTTCAATGAGTTCGGCCCCGATTTGAATCCAATCGGATAATTCTGGTCGAGTCAATTTCAATTCGACTGTGTTTCCTTTGTGAACATAGTCGACGAAGTAAACTTCCCCACGCGATTCCAAAATCGCGGTTCGCGGTGTTGAAAACTGAATCTTGAACCGAAAACCAATCGGCTGAATCAGCAATTCTGTCGGTGTGATTTCCAAACGCAGAAATCCTTCGTTGTTTAACACCGTTTGTTCGTTAAGCAAAACAGATTGAATCTGCCAATTACCTGCTCGTAGTGTACACATCTTAAAACTCCGAGAAAACGATATGAATGATGAGCGATCACAATGCAAAACCCGGGCCAATGATTAATCGAAGGAAAACGCCGAATTCTCAAGGGTGCTCAGCCGAAACAATGTCTCATTTTGAGAACTCGTCTCAGGACGCGTCATTGGAAAGAGTGTCAAGCCCAGCAGAATGGTGGGGCGGTTTCACGATTTTCTCGGCCGATCAATCCGAAAAACCTCGATCGTCTGACCCGAGTAATAC
>CAMYNE010000686.1:3635-5453 GCA_947259675.1 uncultured Pirellulaceae bacterium | reverse complement strand
TGATCCAACTCCGAAATCTCGCTGGCGAGTTTCCCTAGAGTCTGCTGATCTCCCAAATTGCCAGTCGCGGCCTGATTCAGGGCAATCTTTTTTGTTTCGCGTATTTTCTCAAATTTGATTTTTTCGCCAGCCAGTTGTTTCATCTCAAGACTCAATTGAGGCGAGCTGAGTTCAAGAAGCACTTGGTCTTTTGTTACCGAATCACCATTATCCACGAAAACGTTTTCAACAAACCCATCTGCGGGCGCGAAAACAGTTCGCTCAATTTTTGGTCGAAGCTCGCCATTAATGCGGACTTGAAAGTCTGTTTTGAGGACAAATAAACACCAAAAGCCTACGAAAACGATAGCGGCTAATGCCAGCAATCCGGGCAAATTGGAAACATCGCGAACTTTCGCCAACGCTGTGAGAATTCTTCGCAAGGGAATACTTGAATGGAGTTGCGAGTTTCTTAAAGCTAATCCCATATGGGGAGCGACGAATTGTAAACCGCGCGAGAACTCGAAACGGTTGATGTTCTCGCCTGATTCAGCCAGCATGTATCCGACAAAGCTCGGATTTGCTTTCATCCGTTTTGACTGCTTGATCAATGGAATGCCAATTGCAACTGGAAAGCCCGCAGAGTCCTGATACGTCGTCAGCGCGTCATGCAATGACTTTTCGGTAGGAGGCTGATCCGAGAAAAACGGCTTTCTTAATCTGCAGGCTAGGTTGACAAGCCGAATCATTCGTTTGGCCAACACCGATCGGTTTTCAATAGACGAAACCGAAGAGACTGCAAGCAGTTTTGAGCGATATCGCGTCACTTGAAAAACAGAAAGTCGTTCGCAATTCAGAATTAGCCGCGCATCATTGGCGAGATGATGGGCAACCTGTTTCGGATCAAGACTGGAATGCGAATTGAGCGTGAAACGAAGGAACTTTTGTAAGAATTCTGACGTTTGAGATTGAATACGACTGGCGATGAACTGCGATGTAATCTCCCTGATCGCGTCAAAAACCGGTGTCAACGCCTCAACGTTTACCGACTCGTCAAAACTTGCGACTAATCCACCCCAAGTCGAGTTCTCAGCTTGAATTCGAGCGACAACGTTTTTGATCGATTTGGTTTTGAAAACAGTTGTTTGAGGTTTGCTTTCGTCGTCCAGGTGTTTGGAAAAATAGGACTCCGAATTCATTTCCAAAATGGCCGCCTGACCTGACAAAGATTTTGATCCTTGAACGAAAAGATTACCATCGGCAGGCCCTTTGGCGAGGATCGCAACATAATTCGGTGAAAAAAGGGCCTCCGTCGTATTTACAATCTTCTCGAAAAAATCTTTGGCGCTTGTCGTTGGGTTCTCGACCATCGCGGACAAATCATCCAACAAGGCGTCAATAACCTGCGTGATGTTGGTTTCTGATTCGTTCGTCTTCATGTCAATTGCCCAAAGCGATAGCACTCTTCAAAGGACGCAGTCCCGAGGCACCTTTAATTATAACCACCGCATTATTTGGTCGTTTTTTCCCAAGCCACTTTAACATTAGATGACTAGCAACCGATACAACCCAAAAGATGTTCCCCGGACTTGAATCGGCATTTTATTGGTATTAAGTAATTCAATCATGTCTGCAACGACTCAATCGTTATGTCTGATCGCCGTTTGCATCTTGATTGCTGGCGGGTGCCAAAGTGATGGGACCGCTAAAAAGCTGTTTGATCGAGAGCCAGATGCAAGCTGCGGCGCGCTTGATACTTATCGAGGTCCAAGTCTATCGCTGGAACAGCCTTCTGGAATACCGCCAGGCGTGGATTCTTATGAATTTGATATGGCACCT
>CAMYNE010000686.1:0-3567 GCA_947259675.1 uncultured Pirellulaceae bacterium | reverse complement strand
TGCGGCGCGCTTGATACTTATCGAGGTCCAAGTCTATCGCTGGAACAGCCTTCTGGAATACCGCCAGGCGTGGATTCTTATGAATTTGATATGGCACCTCTCGCTGATTTCGATTTTGACGAGCCTGGAGATTATCATCTAATCTCTCTTGAAGAGTGCATTCACACGGCCCTCCAGACTTCACCCGTAATCCGCGAACTTGGTGGAGCCATTTTGCGTTCGCCGGATCTAGTTTCGACGATTCAAGACCCGGCGCTAGTCTATTCCGATCCAAGATTTGGTGAAGAAGCGGCGTTGAGCGCGTTTGACGCAAGATTAAACGGCCAGTTTATCTTCCAAAACAACGATCGCGCGTTTAATAATCGTTTCCTCGGTGACAACGGATTCCTGCAACAAAACCTTGCTACCTACCGTTCGGGTCTATCAAAACTGGCAGCGACTGGTGCTTTGTTTGAATTCAACCATGTTGTTGATTATGACTTGAACAATTCACCGTCGAATCGATTCAACCCAGAGTCAGGGTTCCAGAGAAGTTATTCCTACGACACCTTCTTCGAAGCCGGATTCCGGCAACCCTTGTTCCAGGGCGCGGGAGTCGACTACAACCGAATTGCCGGGCCCAATAATGCGCCAGGCGTTAACAATGGTGTTCTGATTGCCCGGGCTAATACAGACAGGTCGCTCGCCGAATTCGAAATTCAACTTCGCAACCTGGTCAGTAATGTGGAAAACGCTTATTGGGATCTTTACTTTGCTTATCGAGATTTGGAATCGCGGATCGAAGCTCGCGATGGTGCTTATAAGATTTGGGAGAATACAGCTTCGAACGACAGAGGCGCGGCGATCGTGAATCAAGCGAAAGAACAATACTACCGTTTTTCAGCGGCAGTTGAAAACGCGATTTACGGGCGACTGAATGAAGGAACGCGCACCAACAATGGAAGTTCTGCCGGAACGTTTCGCAATAACCCGGGTGTCAGAGTTGCGGAACGCAGACTCCGGCTGATTACAGGAATGCCCATCAACACTGCCCAGCTGGCCGTTCCATCCGATCGACCCACGGAAGCCGAAGTTGTCTTTGATTGGTATCAAAGCAAGAACGATGCTTTGGTTTATCGACCAGAATTGCGACGTCAACGCTGGCGACTCAAGCGTCGTCAGCTCGAACAGATCGCGAGTCGCAATCATCTCTTGCCGCGCGTCGACGTCCTGGGAAAATACCGGCTGCGTGGATTTGGCCCTGGTTCAGACCCGCTCGAAAGTTCCAGCGCGACTGCGTCGCTTTTGGACGGTGATTTGCAGGAATGGGAACTCGGCTTTGACGTCAACGTCCCGATCGGTTTCCGTCAAGCACATGCAGCCCTCCGAAACGCTGAACTGGCGGTCGCCCGTGAGTCTTCGATTTTGCGTGAACAGGAAAGACAAATAGTTTATGGTTTGAGCAATGCGTTGGGCGATCTCAAGCGTTCAATGCGAGTGTTCAACGTAAACCAGAAACGCGTCGAAGCCGCTGAGGCCCAATATAAAGCAGTCGAAGTCATCTTCGAAGAAGAAGATCGTACGATCGATCAGCTGCTTGAGGCACAACGCCGTGTCATCGACGCCAAGACTGATTACTTTCAGTCGCAAGTTGAACACATGCTGGCTTTGCGTTCCGTCCATTTTGAGAAAGGCACCTTGTTTAGGTATCACAATGTCTTGATGACGGAGTCAGCCTGGTCGGACGGTGCCCAAAAACAGGCAAACGAACGCGACCGCTGGAAAAGTCAAAAACTCAACTACTATTTCCCAGGTCTTCAAATCGGCAAGAAAATTGACGGTCCTAATACACCATTGAACCCTGTCGATGTTGAAACCAATCAGTTTGGCCAAAGCAGTAATGAATTTGGGGAGCCAACTGCGATAGCTAATTCACTCGATGAATCCGAGACATCGCCGTTGATGACGATGTTAAAAAAAGCGGAAATCGAAGAAACCAAGAACCAGGAAATTGATAATGCTCTCTCCAACCGAGGCTTTCCGCCGTCTTCGCCTGGAATAACGCTAAGTCAAGGCTCACCGCCTCCGCAGTTCAATCCAAAAAAGACAACTTCGATTTCGCGACCCGCGACCAATTTACGCGATCCAAACAGGATTCCGATCATTCAAGGAAATTCGAGTCAGTCGCCAAGCAATTTGGCGGGCGGCAATCAAGGTTTCAAGAATCCAACTGGCGTTACAAATCCAATTTCGTCGGCAACTCAACAACCGACGATCCATCAACCGGGTTTTAGCCAACTACCCAGTCAACCAACTTCCGCTGTTTCTCAAAGAATTCAACGAATCTCCAATCATCAAGCGAACTCTTCACCGACGACGCCAACCACGCCTAGAATACCTACTCAAATGAGTACGTCTTCAGAACCCGTCGCCAAAAACTCAGCCGAAATTGAAGACTTTCCAAACTTGACGCCAAAGCCGATTTCATCCAGGCTTGGTGAATTGTCAAACATGATTGGACGGGTCACGGAAAAGGCAATCAAAATGGGGGCAGACGCTTCAACAACGTCGACATTGCCGCAAAACCCAGCCAAAATTGGCTCCCATCCGGAGGTTTCCACACCCTTGAATGCGAATCCAATTCCGCCGTCCAAGACTGCAAACTCGATCCCGGTTTCGGACGCTGGCTCAACCGTTGGAAATTCGTCGCGGCGTACGACATCTGATCACCGTTGATGCTGTGAAACGAATACGGCAAAATCTTAAGGCGAAACAATAGCCCTTCCGAAACCTGAGTTGGCAAATAGGGTAAAGGCCGTACTTCTTCTTCGACAAAGTCATCACATCTCGATAAAGTGTTGGCATTCCGATTTCCAAAAGCCTAAAATCGCATTGGTTGAGACGGTTCCGATCGATTTTTGCGCTTGTCCGGTTTTGACTGAATCGTTCCCAGGCACGAATTACGAAGTACCGGGATTTCATCAAAAAATCTCCCGTTTTAGTTAAAATTTCAGGCGAAATTTCCAACAAAAACGTCTTTGTAAGAGGCGCCTTGAGAGTTTTTGCAGTAAATATCATAGTCAAATGCTTGTTATGGGGCTGGTAAGATTTCGATCGACAATCGACTCAGAAAATCGAAAACTCAAAAAAAAAGACAAGACCCTGCGATTGACTCACTTGTTGAAGACAATCAGGGATTGGTCTATCACCTCGCGATGCGCATTCACCGGCGCCTACCTGTTAAGCAAGATCTCGATGACCTGATCGGATACGGTATGATCGGACTTGTGGAAGCTGCCAGGAAATACCAGCCAAATCGAGGTGTCGAGTTTTCCACATTTGCCTATCCGCGAGTAAACGGGGCAATTTACGATGGAGTTTCCAAATTATCATGGATGAGTCGCTCTCGATATAAACGATTGATGAGGGAAAAGGCGAATGCGGAAGCCGATGAAACAAACGAAACGAATGAATCGAGCGAAAAGGTTGCAGCTGATGAGTTGCCAAATGTCAGTTCTCTGGATCCAGAATCGGCTCAAAATCTGGTTGCCAGTGACGATGAAACTGCAGCCCATCGAGTCGCCAGAC
>CAMYNE010000685.1 GCA_947259675.1 uncultured Pirellulaceae bacterium | reverse complement strand
CTATCAGCGCGCAGCCATCAGCAATTACATGCCATCAAAGTGATATGAGACTGTTCCAAGTTGTGGCAGGATCCGGCCGAGGAAAGCGATCGTAACAGAACTTTCAAACCATCGCAAAACTCAATTCAACATCCAAGGCTCGACGAATGACAGCCATTCGAGCGCGCTATTGATTGCGCGGTTATCCGCGCCCATCGGGCCGCGCGGGGCGATGCCCACGCGGTTAAACGATTTTCCTGTACGGGTGGATGACAGACAATCCGCCAAACAGCTCAAAACCCAATTGAGGACAATTGTGGCTACACTTTTCTGACAAAGGCTCTAGTTTGTAGAGCTGACTTGATCGGGCCGCGATTCGATCGCATCCAGGATTTTTCCCAAAATCTGCTGCGTGGATTTTGGTTCGGATTCGCTTGCATTGTAACGCTTGTACTGCAAGTTAATTTCTGCTGTCGTCAACAGCGTTCCTGATCGACTAACGGACTTAACAAACGCATCCGCAACGACTTGGCGATCTTCTAACGGGAAGCTGTTTTGGCTTGCGAAATCGACCAACGATCGTTGTGCCAGCGGAGTTCCGATGAAAGACAAGATTCGGCTTGCATCCTGGGCAAAACCTGGAATGTATAACAAACTCGCCAACTCCTGCTGATGAGAACCTAAATTCCAGAATCGGTAGCTTTGCGGATCGGTAGAGATCTTGGCAAGCCAACGTACGGCGATCAGCGCGTGAAGTCGGCGGTCATCCTGACTAACGGGCCAAGGATCGGACAACTTTAAGAGTCGCCGAATGTGAGATCCAATCGTCCCAACATCTAGAGTTGCTGGTAAGACCGCCAGAAAGGGATCGTCTCTGAGAATTCGATTGACGCGCCGCTGGTAGCGTTCATCTCGTACGAGAAGACCGATCGGTGTTCGCTTGGTTCGCCAGTCAGTTCTCAACTGTTGTGCAAGCTCCACATATTCTGGGTTTGTCAGCGAATCGGTGATCAACAAAACACCATGGTCCGGATTTTGGGTTGCCAGTTTGAAAAACTCACGACTCGATTCCGCAGCACGGCCATAAAGCCCGCTTTGATGAATGGCGGCCGCATAGGATTGGGCCAGATTGATGTGATTATGTCCCACGAGGCCGGAAGTTACCCCATCGCTTTTTGCGAGGAAAACTGCCAAAGCAGTGACGTAACTGCTGCCGGCGAAGGCCTGTTTCGGATCGATGCGATCAATCGCCTGCAATGCGGCGAATTGCAAATGTCGGTCGCCATAAAGTATGGCGTCAATCAACTGAGAATTTCCTGCATCGGAAGCCGTTAACAATTCGGCAGTGCCAATTGTTTCGAGAACTTCGCAGGCTCCAATCGCTGCCGGGACCAAATCCAGTTCAAGTGCGCGGGCTAACGCCGCCTGAACCTCGCGTTCGTCGACATTTGGGAACCTCTTGATCAACTCTTGGACGTCGATTTGTCGGCTCGGTCCTGCATTTCGCTTCGCCGACTCCAGCCTGGTCAACAAATAGATTCGCCGGTGGCGTTCCCTATCGGGGTTGATTTCAAAAAGATCTTCAGCACGATCTGCTGCCGTCAGTCGTTCGGCATTCAGTTTGGAAACTATTTGAGATTCCAGTTTTTGAGTTGCCGAATTCCACCGCCAAATCGTCACTTGGTCATTGGAAGAGATCGGCAGCTTTCGACGTCCCAAAAGAAAATCCTCGGCATGCTGATACAGTTGATTTTCCGCCTCGCGAGGATCGACGCGATGACCGTATTGTGTCATCATCGAATCGAGCGCGTTCCGACGCACCGACTCGGGAAAGCCCGGCGACAAATAGACGCGCATCATCGCATCTTCCGCATCAGACGATTTGTAGGCTCCCAAAGCGCGAACCGACTCGACTTGCATTAACAAATTGTCAGCGCGAGCACCGCCAACAAGCGGACCAACAGCCAGTTCACCATAACTTTTCAAAGCCCCTCGAACATAGGGAAACTCTTTTGATCGTTCAGGCTGGGTAAAGACATTGAGCAAGGCCGCCGCACCGGGTGCCCCTAATCTCCGCAACATCCGAAACGCTTCGCTACGAGTCGAAATGTTTTCGCTACTGATCGCCTTGACGATGGCCTCGACCCGATTCGGATCATAGGCAGCTCGCTTCGAGGCTGCAAAAACGCTTTCAGCGAATGCGCGACCCTCTGGCTGCATTTCGGAAGAACCATGCAGTGCCAGAAAAAAGTGTGCCCCAACGGTGGTTTGAAGTTCGAAAAGTTGTTGATCGTCAGGCGAAGAAGTCATCAATTTCCCAAGGATTTATCTAGCGTGATCAAATACTTCCACATCCA
>CAMYNE010000684.1 GCA_947259675.1 uncultured Pirellulaceae bacterium | reverse complement strand
TTGCTAATGCTTGTTAAAGCTAGGTCGAAGATGAGCCTCCCGCCGCGTGAACGCGGGGGTTTCTTGCCAATTCTATAGAGGCAAGCGAGTTGCACCCATCCCAATATTTGAATTAGCCGTTTCGGCCCAACACGGCTAATGTCGCTAACCTCGAATTCTTGGTATTCGCGTCCAATTGGTTGGATGAGGGTGAAATCCTGCCACGTATACGCGGAGGCTTCTTGTGATCGGATTCAAAACGGCGGAATAATTGATTGGGCGGAACTGCAGCAGGCAAGTAAAATATCTTCCGCCGCTTCTTGATTCGAATTTCACTCAAGCCCAACCGACCCATTCTCGTGAAGAACAAATCCAAGATCTTGCCTGGTAAGAGTTTTCCGCTGGGGGCGACGGCCTATCCCGATGGGGTCAATTTTTGCGTATTTTCCAAGAATTGTGACGCGGTCGACTTGCTGCTTTTCGACAAAGAAGATCATTCACGCCCGCAGCATGTTTTCAGGCTCGATCCTGACGCCAACCGAACTTTTTATTATTGGCATGCCTTTATTCCCGGATTACAGCCGGGACAGTTGTACGGTTATCGGGTTCATGGACCCTTTGCTCCTGAACTGGGATATCGTTTTGATGGTGAAAAGGTCCTGGTTGATCCGTACGCTCGGGCCGTCGTTACCGATACCTACGTGCGAGAAAACTCTGTCATCACGGGCGACAATTGTGCGCAAGCGATCAAGAGTGTTGTTGTGGGAACCGGAGATTACGATTGGAAAGATGACCGACCGCTCAATCGGCCGTTTTCCAATTCTGTGATTTATGAAATGCATGTGGGCGGCTTCACCAAAGATCCCAGCTCGGAATTACCGCAACAACTCCGGGGCACTTTCGCAGGGTTGACTCAAAAAATACCGTATCTGAAAAAATTAGGGATCACAGCCGTTGAGTTGATGCCAGTCCAGCAATTTGATCTGCAGGATACTCCGGGTGGACTGTCGAATTATTGGGGTTACAGTCCCGTCGCTTTGTTTGCGCCGCACAACGCTTATGGCACCAGTAACGATCCACTGAGAACGATCCGCGAGTTTAAGGAGATGGTCTCAGCCTTGCATCGAGCGGAAATCGAAGTCATTCTCGACGTCGTATTCAACCACACAGCAGAAGGCAATCATCTTGGCCCAAGCTTTTCTTTCAGAGGATTTGAAAACAAAGCATACTATTTGCTGAACGAAAATAACTACGCCAGTTATTTGAACTACAGCGGAACCGGCAATACCCTCAACGCCAATCACTCAATCGTTCGCCGGATGATCCGGGATTGTCTTCGCTATTGGGTTTCTGAAATGCATATTGACGGATTCCGCTTCGACCTGGCGGCGGTTTTGTCGCGGAATCAGGAAGGAGCCGTTGTCACGGATCCACCGATCTTATGGGAAATCGAATCGGATCCCGTTTTGGCGCCTGCCAAGATCATCGCTGAAGCCTGGGATACCGCATCGTATCAAATGGGTTCATTCCTGGGACACAAATGGGCGGAATGGAACGACCGTTTTCGGGATGATGTGCGCGGTTTTGTAAAAGGCGACAGAAAAATGATACTTCCATTTGCCAACCGGTTAACCGGAAGTTCCGATTTATTCGGCAGTAAAGAGAGAGACCCCAATCGAAGTATCAATTTTGTTTGCTGCCACGATGGCTTTACGTTGAACGACCTGGTGACTTACAACCGAAAGCACAACGAAGCCAATCAAGAAGACAATCGTGATGGAGCGAATGATAATCATAGTTGGAACTGTGGAGCCGAGGGGCCAGTCGAAGCTGCAGACATTAATCGACTGCGATTACAGCAGATCAAAAACTTTTTTACGGTTCTGCTTTTCTCATTTGGGACACCCATGTTTTTGATGGGTGACGAATTACGCCGCACTCAACTGGGCAACAACAATGCGTACTGTCAGGATAACAAGGTCAGCTGGTTTGATTGGAAGTTGGTGAAACGCGAAAAAAACCTTCTCACATTCGTGCGACAACTAATCAAACTCAATCGAGAAATTGACTATCTCAACGAATCCAAATTCTGGAGCACCGAGGCACGAGGGACCAATTCAACGATCAACTGGCATGGTGTCAAACTTGGTCGTCCCGATTGGAGTGACGATTCGCACAGTCTGGCGTTTACGTTGACGAACCCAAAGTATCCGTACTCGTTGCATGTCATGATCAATTCGTATTGGAAGGCACTCAGTTTTGAGATTCCTCCGCTGCCGCAGAAAAAGATGCCACTAGAAAAAATAAGCCCCTGGTTTTGGCCAGGGGCTTAACACGCCCGAGAGGCGTCGGTTAACAGTTTGGCAGTTGAAATCGAACGTTATTCGGGTTCCTAAACCGCCAGTTTTCAATCTACTGAATTAGCCATTCGACTTGATCCATTCGCAATCGAACCGGACCGGGTACCGTCTTGGCACACGTTATCTCCGCCTGCAGCTCGCCATTCGGACCGACGAAGTCAGCGACAGATCTTGTAGACTCATAGACGGTGTTGTCGCTGTCTGGCTGAGCGATGAAGGGCATGCCTACATAAGTCCCGGTTGTGAAGTTAAACATGCGCAGCTGGATGAACGCCGCACCATTGCCGAACTCGGGGCCGCCGACAAGCCGCAGTGTCACGTCAGTCCCACCAACAACGGGATTCGCAGTACCTTCGAAAGTAATCGCGATCGGAGCCGGTGAAAACGCCGCGGCGAAGGTTAGGCTCTGAACGGTCCAGATCGCGCTGTCCTCATCGCAAATATCCGCCGAGCTTCCGCTGAAGGTCGCGCCGGCTGTCACCGTCGACGTGTCGGGGCAGATCTCGATGGCAGGATCTCCTTCTGCTCCAAACAGGCCAACCATCGGCATCAAGAA
>CAMYNE010000683.1 GCA_947259675.1 uncultured Pirellulaceae bacterium | reverse complement strand
GCGGCCTCCGCGCCTCTGCGAGAGAAAAAAACACTAACTCTCGCCAAGGCGCAAAGCACGCAAAGGTGTTTGGGGTAAGAAAAAAATAAACATCGAAGTTCTTGGCGGCCTCCGCGCCTCTGCGAGAGTAAATAGCCATAGCTTTTTCGATATCGCCAATTCGTTCGTAAGCGTCAGCAATTCCCATTTGCGCTTCGATGTTGTCGGGTTCGGACTCGATGGCAAATTTATAGTGTTTGATCGCTAATTGGGCTCGTTCATCCACGGTCAAGTCCTTTGTTTCGGGACCTAAAATCCAGTACCGCGCGAGCCAAATGTGTGCTAATGGCAGGCCTGTCGAGTCTTCGCCGGCAAGTTGAGTGGCCAGGATTTTGGCGCTTCGCATGTTACCCACGCGTTCTCTCGCTACGGCGAGCAAATATTTGCTCTCCGGGTCTTCGGGTCTGAATTGAACCAGTTTTTCCGCGAACATTTCTGCGTATTCAGGATGTTCCGGGTCCAGAGACGCAAGTTCATATAGTTGTCGCGTTTGGTTGACATTTCGGTCAAATCGGAAGTTGACGGCCCAAACAGCGAGCAACACGAACGCGATTGTTAAAATCGCTGGTATTCCTCTTATGAACGCGAACCCATTTCGTGACGAGGCCCACGCCTGAACCATGAAGATGATGAACGCAAAAAACAACCGAAAGGGGAACGTCAGAACCGCCACGACCATTTCAACAGGCGAACGTCGGACTTTCATCGAATCTTGATCGCCCGAAAGACGAGCGATCTGGATTCTCAGAAAGCGAACAGGTGATCTGATGATCTGTCCGATGGAATTTTCCTGAAACCCATCGTTTCTACCGCGTCGAGAAATCATATTTTTTAAATTCGTGATTTTGGAAGTTGTTTGCTGAGACCCTTGTCGCCTATTCTCCGCCCGCATTGCCCGTATCGGCTTCGATTGCTTCAAGTCGTTGTCGGTAGACGTCAGCCTGAAGGTCATCGCGACCTTCGTAACATTTGATCAACGCCGCCAAGATATCCTTGTTCTTGGGTCGAGACCGCATTGCCAATTCTAATGACGCGGCGGCTTCATCCATTCGATTCATTTGCAGCAAAGCGCGGCCCTTAGTGTCAAAAAAATGCGATCTCAATTCCTCTCGTCTTTCAGCACTAATATTCGATGGAATCGCCCGAATAGCTTGATTCACCAAAGTCAACGCGCGATCAGGATTCCGGTTTTCGCAGACCAAGTAGGCGTAGGCGAGGTTATTGAGAATCAGTGGATCGTTAGGATCTTTGCGTCGGGCGAGCTCAAAGTACTTGATTGCCATGTCATACTTTTCCGCCCCCAACGCCCAGCTACCCATTTCATTGAGAACTCGAGCTGGAGCGTCGTCATGTTTCTCTGGATCGTAGATTTTTTTGGCCTCAGCGGCCAACTCAGTATCGCCCACTGACAGCCTTGCAACCAACTGGAGTGCTCCGGGGTAATCTTCGTCGAAGCTAAGTGCCCGTTTAAGCAATTCCAGTTGTTCCGTTTGGCTTTGAATTGAATCACTCGAGGATGCCAAAGCTCCTGCCCAGCTCGTATAAAGTTCTGTCAAGAGACGTTTGATGTGTACATGTCTCGACGCAGCCTCCGGAGTGCCTTCGGCTTCGGTCAATTTTCTTTGAATTTCTTCTTCTTTACTGAGCAGTTCCGCACCCAACTGGTGGTCCCTTTTTTCGATCACACAGACAATAAGATTTGCCCATGCTGGTGCCCAATCTGCCCCGTAGTCGACGGACGCATTGTCCACAGCTTCCTTGAACCGCCGCTGTGCCTGATCCAAGATAATGGAGTTTGTTTTCAGGTTTTCTCCGCCTTGTATCTTGTTAAGTTCGACAAGCGGTTTGTAGTACTTTGGAGACTGCTCGAAAAGCTCCTCATACATTTCGTAAGAGTCTTCGAATCGGCGGTCCAACACCAACAACTGGGCTTTGAGCAGTTTTGCGTCAAGATTGGAATCCTCACGAACGAGACAATGGTTAATGTGTGTCAAAGCCAACCGCCGATATTCACGTTGTTGTGGACCCGAAGTCGCTCGTTGTTGGAGATAGTTTGTTGCAACCCAGAAATGCGCTTTCGCATAGCCTGGCTCGTCATCAGGAGCAATCGATTTCATTAGCGAATAACAGCGCTTGGGATCATCTCGTTGAGCGGCGACAATTGCCAAACGATATCTATAATCGGGCTCATCCGACTCCAGCCAAATCAATTTGTTGAGCTTGGGTGAAGCTACCGATGCCTATATATGGGAATACGCTCGTGATAAAAATTACGCCATAGTGACTTTAGATGTTGATTTTTA
>CAMYNE010000682.1 GCA_947259675.1 uncultured Pirellulaceae bacterium | reverse complement strand
ACAGTGTTGTCAATGAAATCCGATAAGGTTTTCAGGGATCCAGGATGGGCTAAGCCAAACGATCATGATTGTGGAAGCCAAAAAGGGAATTCACTGTGCAAAACCGGAGGATATTCCAGTTGTCGAACAAGGGAAGTTGCCGCCTTGGAAAGGATTTCGAGAAACAGTCTTCAACGCTTGTTTCGCCGATGGCAGCACCGTTTTTATTCCCGTAGACACCGACAAAACTGAGTTGTGGAAGTTTTATACGGCCAACGAAGGCGTGGTCGCAGACCGCACCAAGTTGCGGAGGAAATGGCATCCAGGTAACAAAACGTTGATGTGGACTAAATCCTATACATCGAGTATGAATTGATAATACTCAACAAAGAAAGACGAAATTTCAAAAATGCGCGGTTCGTGAATTGTAAGCAATTCCCTCGCACCAAACCTGCCCTGAGCATATGTTTTCCAGCCTCAGGCAAAATACGCGATTGGCCTTGAATTGACAAACTTCCGTCCGGCAGCAGGAAACGCCGAAGTCACAAATGACGCTGGGTAAACCAGCAAACGTTCGAATTCTTGGGACTGGATTTTACCCAGTTTCGATTGGACCCTGGGAAAAGCTATTAAGGGCGGGTCCCGCTCCATTGGCTCGAAACCATAAAACGTAAATGGGTGGTTTCTATGAGGAGTTGGCCTCTGGTTGTACGCCCCGTCTAGTCACCAATCCGGCGACCAGACCACCGGCCAAGGCGCCCAAGAGGTGCCCTTCCCAGGAAATGTGCGACCCGAGATCTGGAACGATTCCCGATAGGAGAGTGCCACCATAGAGGAACCCAACAACGATTGATATCAACAGTGGAACGGTTCTCCGTTCCAAGATTCCAGAGGCAAGCAGGAATGCGATCAAACCAAAGATCAAACCGCTGGCGCCAACGTGAGTCATTGGACGGCCGAACAACCACAACATAGCGCCGCTCATGAATACGATGAAAGCAACGATTATCCACGAATTCGCTTTCGAGCCGGCTAGGAGAAGAAGAAGGAGCGTAAGTGGGACAGTATTGCTCAGCAGATGCTTGAAGTCTGCGTGAAGAAACGGCATGAAGGGAATGCCGAGGAGTCCGATAAACGATCGCGGTGTAACCCCGAACGAGTTGATGCTGAATGGCAAAACCAGTCCGACCACAAAGACACACCAGACGACTCCGACAAAGACGAATACACCGCGCAATTCCTCACGGACCGAGTGCTTCACCATTTTTCATCTTCTAAAACGAAGAACAGCATGGCTCAATAATAACAAACTCTGCCTTGCTCCCGTCGGTCGTAAACTTGACTATATCGATTAAAGTTCTTTTTTTCAGAATCTCCACGCCCCGCCGTGCCTTGTCCGTAATGTTGCCGGTATCGCGTGTTGGCTAAGTTCGTGGGTCACAGTGTCTGTATCTGAGTTCACGTCCAATAGTAACCGTTCAGTCAACCGTTGATGTGCGGCCAGATCAATCCGACGAACGGTCGTTATCACCTCGATGCAGAAACCGTATGCAGGAGTGGCGATGTTCAGTCACCGTTACCATAGGGATCAGCGTAAGGGAAAACCGTTTAACGGGCGGACCCGTGAGCGCCGAACTTTCAATCTTCGAAAATGTTACCGAACACCAAGCCAAAATTGAACACGGTCCCGCTATCCTTTTCCAGTACATTCCCGAAAACAACGCCTGTGTCCGCGATGATCACATCACCATCGGCGGACTCTTCGATATTCCCTCCAACCTCGCCTGTCACCAATACATGTCCGCTGTCCTTTTCGATAATATCGCCGTCAGACGACGCGCCGATCTCGATGATGACCGATCCGCTGCCCTCTTCCTCAACCACTCCATCGTAGCTTCCTTCGATGATGACGTCGCCATCATCTTTCTCCTTGATGTTGCCATCGAGCGAAGCGGCGGCCGAGACGACGACGATCACCGATCCGCTGCCTTCCTCCTCGATATTTCCGTCGATATTTCCGCCCAAGACAACATCACCTTCACCAGACTCTTTGATGTTGCCGTCAATGGATGCACCTTCGAGGATCACCACAGAACCGCTGCCGAATTGCTCGATATTGCCATCGAGCTGACCCTCCACCGTTAGGGTTCCGTCCCAGATCTTTACGTTTCCATCGATATCGCCGGTTAGCGTCCAGTCCCCCTCAAGTTCGAGATCGTTGGCAACGATCGGTGTGGACACCATGCAGGCCAAAGTTGCGACGACGGTCAATTCGATAAAGAATGATCTCATTTGTTTCTCCAAGATGGTTTGTTAATACAGGGCCTTCGAACCGTCAGGTGCTTCCAGCCGAAAGGTTCTGATTACCG
>CAMYNE010000681.1 GCA_947259675.1 uncultured Pirellulaceae bacterium | reverse complement strand
CTCGGATTCGTTTCTTCCTCGTACGAATTGCGTTCATCTTATCGTCAACTTTTCGATTGAGCGAACTAATGATTAAATTTTCCAGAAAACAACGTTTGTGGTTAGGTAGACTCCAAGCGGCATACTTACTTATTTGAACCGGCGGCTTGCGGATGATGCTTGTGAAATGCTTCGGTCATTTCGCGACGTATTCGCTTTTGAAGGTCGTCGCTTAACAAGCTCATGTGATCCTTATCTGGAAACAATTCGACGACCGCGTCGCTTCCGAGTTTCTTTAATCGTTCGCCGAGCAAGCGTGCCGCTCCATCCAGATAAAAAGTATCCATGTCGCCCATGTAGACATGCAGTTTGCCCGCAAGTTTGGGTTCAAGCACGGCCCAGTTTTCCTCAAGCAACAAGCTGATGTCAAATTGCCTCCAATGCTCAACGATTTTCGGATCGATTTTTCCCGTTTTCCGATCCCAGCATTTTGCTGGCAAACCATCTTCGGCTTTGGGACTAAATACGGCTTCGAAACTGCGAAGCTGACCTCCACGTCCGAGAACATCGTCCATTTTGCAAAATGTGTCGTACCAAACTCGTTGATCACCTTGGCGCGCGACGGGTCGACGGTTTCCATTTTCGTCGACGAAAACACTCGCCCCGTTCGCATCGTAAAGATTTGTTCCTTGCCAATCACGAAAATCCACTGGATCCGGCGCCGTGCTCCAGACGCCTCCGAATATCTCCGGATACCGCACCTGTAGCCAAAGCGCTGACCATCCACCGCTACTATGACCACCGACAAATCGCGCGGTGGGCTCGGCGATTGTGCGAAAAGACTTGTCAATCTTGGGAATCATCTCGCTAATAAGTGCATCGCCGCGCGGCCCATTCGTGGCGCTGTTTGCATATACGTGGTGTCCCCATTTGCATTGACCGGTTAAATATACGCGAATGAATTCCGTTTCGCCTTCTTCGGGTCCCGGTTGCCCAGCAGCCCACTGAAATTGAAGTTGAAACAGCGTTCCGCCGTACCCGCTCACGTCGTAATAGACCGGATATCGTCGCTTTGGTTGTTCGTAATAACTGGGCGGCAGTACGACGGCAGCGCGCTCGATCACTTTGCGACCGTGAAAATTTGTAAGCCGCCTGCTTGTGCGCGAGACAACCTTGAACCACTTGGTTTCGTCGATTTTTTGCGACTCGACAAGTCGCGTGAGTTCAATATCGATCGGTCCACGTGTGTCAGCGTCAATGGTTATTCGCTTTGGTTCCGAAACGACGTTGCCGGCACCGTGATTGTGATTGGCGAAATAAAAATCATGATCGAGAATCGCTTGCACGTTGTAGACGCCCGATTCAAGTCTTGAAAGAGGCACCGGAAAACCGGCGGCTGAATCATCGATCACGATCGAGTCAGCGGGTTCAACGTTTTTTACATCGATTCCGTAAAACGGCTCTGGAGCAAACCAATTGGGACCGGTCACGGGTGAACGATTTCTTTTTGAAAAGAAAACCAGAACACGCCCGCTGACTTTTTTCTCGAGCGTACCGGGACCGATCTTCACCCGTACCTGCAGAGCCTGCTGGGCGAACGCGAAATCGCAAATGCAAGCGATACAGGTAACGATCGTCAATAGTAACACTCTTTTGATAACGGTCATATTCGAGATCCAGTTTTGTGTTCTTTGACAACAGCGAATCGGTTTAAACCATGATTGGGCAACCGCCACTAATTGAAAACTCGTGTTCGACAAAAATTAGATTGCCTACTAAAATCGATTGATCAGAGTGGCTGCCGAGACTTCCAGATTATGCGATTAACGCGTTTAATCATATCCGATGAGTATCTCCCATCAGGATCAAGAATCTTGGGGTGTAAGCCGAATAAAACCTGAGACTACTGGAACTTCTCGCTTTTGGACGTTCGATTTTGCGGGCCGTGCCGCGTCATTTGGTCGGAAATTTAATGGCTGCTAAACCGGACAATTCAACCAACCAACTTTTTCCGACGCAACTCACGAGCATCGAGAAGTTTCACTTTTTTGGTGATTGTTACGAGTTTCCCAATAACCTGTTTTGCCGCATTCGATTTTCCGGCAAAGTCGACAGGGAAAAAGCAATCGAAGCCGTCAAGTTTTTTGAAAAACGTCATCCCTTGATCAATGCGGTAATCGTCAAAAAAGGCAGTCAGCTTTTTTGGGAGGACCACGACCCTCCCAGCAAAACTCTCCGCTGGTCGGAAGATTTAGACCCTCCCTCCTTTCCGGGACTCGACGTTACCGAGAAACCAGGAGTCCAGTTATTGTTTCAGGCGACGGATGACCAGTTTGAGGTTTGGGTGCAAGCGCATCACGCGACGCTCGATG
>CAMYNE010000680.1 GCA_947259675.1 uncultured Pirellulaceae bacterium | reverse complement strand
CCGAGGAGCTGCTGGACGGTTCGGATGCAAACGATGATTGGTCACTGTTCCGCGCCAGTTTCAGGACAGACTGGGTGCTCGACAACAAGGAGCTTAACTTGACGGTGGAAGGCTACACCGGCGATATGGGCTCGACATATACCCAGTTTTCGCCGATTCCGCCGTACTCGACAAACGTAAATAATACGGGAGACGTAAGTGGTGCGTTTTTGTTGGGGCAATGGTCTGTCAGTCATGACGAAAGCTCCCGCACCAGCGGACAGGCATACATCGACTACACCGATCGCGTCTCGTATCTGTATGACGAAGAGCGGACGACGTTCAGCATCGACGACGGCGTCGTCGTTGTTTCTGGACTTCCAAGATCGGGAACTTCGATGATGATGCAAGTCTTACAAGCCGGTGGCGTTGAAGTTCTTTGCGACGAGGTTCGGCAGGCGGATGAAAGCAATTTGAGAGGCTACTTCGAATTTGAGCCGGTCAAGAAATTGGGAAAGAACTTCGATTGGATTAACGATGCCAAGGGTAAAGCGGTGAAAGTTGTCACGCAGCTGTTGCCTCAGTTACCGAAACGTATGAAGTACGCGATTATTTACATGGCTAGACCGCTGGGCGAAATACTCGCCTCGCAGTCAAAGATGCTTTCACGACTCGATCGGCGAGGCGCGTCAATTTCTGATCGACAATTGGCCGCAACTTACAAGAAACAGGTTGAACTCGTTGGAAACTATTTGTCCCAATACGACGACGTTGTTGCGATCACGGTTGATTACGGTGAAGCACTTTCAAATCCAGCAAAGATAGCGGCGCGAGTGAATTCGTTGCTTGGTGGAAAACTGGATGAATCCGCCATGGCTGCGGTTGTTGACCCGTCGCTTCGCACCGAAAAGTCGTTTTCGTAAGTCCCCGGCCCGGTTTTTGCGGATCGATATCGACCGCCAGCTTGATCCGCAATCATATCGGCTAGTTCTCCGGGACAAACAACCGAAACAGGAAAGCGTGCTAATTTGGGCGGTCCCGGTCGTGCCTGATCGTTTTTGCGGAACTTTCTTTTAAAGAATTTACAGTTTTGTTGTTTCGTTCAAGATCTGAACTGGCATTAACAATAGACGAAGTAAATCCAACCAAAGATGATTTAGGGTTAGCAATATGAGTTCAGACTGCCTTGACCGAAAAGTCGTTAGTTCCAACGGAACAATCACTAAAAATCTCAGGTGGAAAATAAAGGATGCCGTCGGCCCTTGTGAAACAAACAATGGTGTCGACGTGCGTCAGGTCATCGGTCTCCTAAATATGATCGGAATGGAGTTTGGCGGGACGTTTGAATTTCCGTTACCGAAAACCGGCAGCCTCACGCGTCAGCTGGAACGCGCAATTAGCGATTTTCAACATGCGAGCATGAACCCGCTCAAATATCCCAAGGAAGAAAAGCAGCGCGTACTACCGAATTCGCACACCCTCAAGCGACTGAATGAACTGGCCGGGTCATTCGGGTTTGGCGGAGTTCCGACAAGTCTGCCTTTTGTCCGCAAACGTATTCTGGACATTGCAAAAAGAGAGCGTGGCGTTGTTTCTGACAAAACTTACGCAGACGCGTTGGAGGTCAAAGCTTACAACGAGCGTTTCGGCACCGCTCACGTGTTTGAAAAAGGCCGCTACCGTAAGGGCATGGGGCGATTGCGAGATTATTTTACGAATACTGTGACGCCAAATGTCGATTGGGGATTCAGTGGCAAATTTACACGAGCAAAATTCAACAAGGACCCGTTTGATGACACTCATCACGACTTGACGGTTGAAGAAGGAACCGTGCTTCGCAATATGCGGCCACCCTTGGGAAGTTTCAAAACGCCTTACCGGGACGAAAAAGGCAAAGCGACAAGTGAGGGTTACTACAATGGATTCCATTGGTGTGGAGTCTTCACAGCCTGGGTCATGCAACAAGTCGGAATGAAAGGAGTTAAATGGTCGCAAAAAAAACGAGGTCTCGTCGCGACCAAGGCAAAAGACTACCAATCATCCATGCATCGACCTGGCCAATTGGTTTACACCGATGTCGACATACGGGCTCGCCGAAAAATTGTCGCTGGCCAAATCCCGCTACGCCCTGGAGACATTCTCGTCTTGCATGGCGGCAACAACCACCACGTCATTTTGCTTGACTACAAAATTACAAACAAGCAAATGTTCTCCGGACGATTCAAAGCGATCGCGGGAAACTCGGATTACCAGGAGGTTGCTTTCGAAGACTACCCGTTGCTAGTGGATTGTCAACGTTGAAACTTCGGGTTAGCCGTAGTGGGCGAGGCAACGAGCCCCTCTTTGGATTGCGACTGTGAAGGACTCGTAGCCTCGTCTACTACCCTAAAATTCAATCCTGACAAAGCACTAGACGACTTATTTTGTCACAAAAACTCGCGTTCCGCCCGCACAACAGTTCGGTACGGAGCGGGGTAACCTTCGACAGTCAAGTTGTCGTCATTCGGATCCAGTGAGTCGATCAGGCTCTCGAATTGCATCATGTCGGTCGTTCGCTGTTCGTCGCTGGTCACCTTGGTGTGGGCAACCATTTCAACATTTTTGAAACCTGCTCGTTTAATCCAGTTGATCAAGCAGTCCCTGGTCGGCACGAAAAAAACATTGCGGGCTCTCGCGTATCGCGATTTCGGAAACAACGCGAAACTTCCATTATCGTTGATCGTTTGAGATTCGATGATTGCAAGGCCACCGACTTCAAGCGAGTTCCGTAAGTCGCGGAGGATTTCAATCGGGCTTCGGTGGTGATAAAGAATGCCCATGCATAGCGCTACATCAAACGCTCTTTCAAATACGTACAAGTGTTGAAACCCCAACGGCTCGTATTGCAGATTCTCCAACTGCAGAAAACGTTGCATTAATTCGAACGAATAGTAAAACTGGACCGAAGGATCCATGCCAAGAATCAAATTCGGGCTTTGTGCCGCAGCCCGGAACATGTAATAACCGTTGCCACAACCGACATCGAGAATTCGGCGGTCGCGTAATTCGCCAAGACAAGGCTCGATCCGATCCCATTTCAAATTTGAACGCCACTCGGCATCAATTTCGAACCCGAACAAGTTAAAAGGACCTTTTCGCCACGGACAAAGACGTCGAATCACCTTTTCCAGCAGAGAAAACTCGGCTGCGGTCAAGTCTTCGCGATTCCCGACGGTAACATGATCGCTGCTCATATCGGAGTAAATGGGTCGGCCAATCTCGGCTGCAGTTGGAAGCTGTTTGAGCAGATCAGGCAGATTAGCGTAGTTCGGTTCAGTGAGCTTTTTGTTACACTCAACCCGTATCCTCTGGACTTCATCAAAATTGACATTTGGTGATAATTGCTGGATAAGATCTGGACGTTCACAAAACATCATCAGAAAATTCCGTTTTCACAGTGGTTCAAATAGACCGTTTATTCAGCGAAGTTGACCTCAGATCGGGCGAGTTTTCATTTGATGAAAACGTGGCTCGAGTCTTTGATGATATGATTTCGCGAAGCATTCCGCTATACGCTGACGTCCAGCGCAGTGTTCCGGTGTTGGCCGACCTGCTCGATCATGAACCGCTCAAGGTCGTCGATCTGGGATGTTCCACCGGGACTTCACTGATTCATTTAGCGCGATCATTGCCCGGTCGGAATCTTGAATTGATCGGTATCGACAATTCTAGGGCCATGCTGGACAAGTGCCGCGAAAAACTGGTGGCTCTCAAGTTATTGGATCAAATCAAAACTCTCCAAGCCGACATCTGTAAGTTCGAATTCTCACAGGCTTCAGTTGTCCTGATGAATTACACATTACAGTTTGTCGATGTTGAATTGCGGCCCCAAATCCTGCAACGAATTTGCGAGTCAATTCGCCCCGGTGGGTTTCTGTTGGTGAGTGAAAAGGTAGCCCATGAACAACCGGCGATGGACGAAGCGCTTGTCGAACTTTATTTTGAGTTCAAGCGTCGTCAGGGTTACAGTGAATTGGAGATTTCCCGCAAACGTGACGCTTTGGAAAACGTTTTGGTTCCGTTGACGATTCAAGGCAACTTGGAGCTGTTTTATGCGGCTGGATTTGAACAGGTGGAAGTGTTGTTGAAGTGGTTTAACTTCGCCACGTTCGTTTGCTATCCAAGATAAACGGTGGGAATAGAGAATGTGACGGGCGTTTATGATTGGAATCGCTTCGGATCCTGATGCGCAGTTTTCCGGTGGAGATTGTTGATGCGATTTGGTCTAAGGACTCTGTTTATCATTACTTTCATTGCGTCCGTGATCGTTGGAATCGTGATTTTGCGTTATCAATATCGGGCAAAGATGCAGGCTCATTTTGAGTCGTTTGAGCGTCTGAAACTGAAAAATGAACTCCTTAAATGGACGGTAAAAGAGAAGGTTCTTTCAATTCCAGACGTTCAATCTGCGCTTCGCGCGAATTCTGAAACTGTGCCCGAGAATTTTCTTTCTGGAGGATACGGTGGATCATCCTCGGGAGTCGGTGCTCCTGGAACCGGCGAGTTTCGATTCGATTCGCGACACTCGTACCAATGGCCCAACGAAAAGGGCCGTAATGAAAAAAGGAATGAAGTCGATGTTTCCGTTTCTGCGCA
>CAMYNE010000679.1 GCA_947259675.1 uncultured Pirellulaceae bacterium | reverse complement strand
TACGGTCTTGGCAGCGTCACCGATAACCTCCCGACTTTCGTGGTGATGACGTCCAGCGACAAAGGAAAGACCTGCGGCCAACTGTTTTTCGATTACTATTGGGGAAGCGGATTTCTACCGAGTCGATATCAAGGTGTAAAATTTCGAAATACAGGCGCTCCGGTTCCTTACCTTAACAATCCGCCAGGAGTCAGCCCAGCCGCGCGACGTGCGTTATTGGACGACATCGCCGCGATGAATGCTGCCCATCTGGCTGAATATGGCGATCCAGAAATCGATACGCGGATTGCCCAGTACGAAATGGCGTTTCGGATGCAATCCAGCGTTCCGGACTTAGTCGACTTTTCCGGAGAAACGAAGGCGACGCTCGAACGCTACGGTCCCCAGGCGCTTAAGAAGGGTACTTATGCGAACAACTGCCTGATCGCTCGCCGGTTGTTGGAACGGGGCGTTGGATTCGTGCAGTTGATGCATTCCGGCTGGGACCAGCACAGTAATCTGTATACCCAGCTGGAGCAACAATGTGTTGACACGGAAGGCCCTTCGGCGGCGCTGGTCAAAGACCTGAAAGAACGTGGCATGCTGGACGACACTCTCGTCGTTTGGGGCGGCGAATTCGGGCGAACGCCTTTTGGCCAGGGTGATCCGGAAAAGCCGATCGGACGCGATCACTTTGGTAAAGCTTACAGTTGGTGGCTCGCGGGTGGCGGCGTGAAACCTGGAACGGTTTATGGCTCGACTGACGATTTCGGTTGGAACATTACCGAAGACCCGGTGCACGTGCATGACATGCAGGCCACGATCCTGCACCTTTGCGGTATCGATCACACTCGGCTGACATTCCGTTACCAAGGCCGGCAGTATCGCTTGACGGATGTGCATGGGCAGCTCGTCGACGGGATCCTCGCGTAAAAACCGAGCCGTGCACGGTTATGTATTACAAAATAAAGCGGAAGACGCCTGAGATCTTCATTGTGAATCGGGTGTCTCGAAGTCGAAAAAATCACGCGTCATCCTGAAGGAGCCCTAGCGACTGAAGGATCTCAACGCTCGTATCAACGCTCGTAACTCATGCAAGCGCAAGAGTTTGGAACAAGAGATTCTTCGCTCGTTCCTCACTCAGAATGACTTATTTTATCGGCACAGAATAAGTTGTGTAGACGCCCATGCCCTCTAAGGTTTTGATATAATCGCCGAAATTTGAAAATGGTGTTGGAACGAAGTTCGACACATTGCCAACGTTGATTGACTGGATTGAAAAAATGCAAACTTGGGCCAACCGTTTTGCTGTATTCTGTTTTTTGTTTCCTGTGCTCGCGTGCACCTCATTCGTCGCCGCAGATGAAAACGAACCGGTCTCCATAAAAGCGAACATCGTCAAAATCGAAAACGATGAATCTCGTTTCCGCGTCGTCGTGCAACTTGACATTGAGAACGGTTGGCATACTTACGATCAAGTTCCCGAAGGCAACCCCGCGCCGATTACCGAGGCGAAACTTGAGTTGCCCGATGGTGTCCGAGCGGTTGGTGATTGGGAACGTCCAATCGGGATCCCTTATTCGAAGGATCCGACAGCCATGATCTTTGAGGGGAAGGTCAAATTTGCATGCGAGATTGAGGCTGACCCAGGTGCCGCACCACGCGAAATAGGTGTCGAAGTTGACTACCAGGTTTGCGAAGATCAAAGGTGTCTGCCGCCGGAAACGTTCCAGACGAAACTGATCGTGCCGGCGACCAAAAAGTCAGTTGCAAAAATGGCCGACCGAAATGATGCGAGCGAGGCATTCAAATTCACCAACCAATATTTTCAGGCTCCGGTTCGATTAATGGTTGGCGATGAACTGCTTAACAAAAAAGCAAAACAAATGTATCCATCACCGGCCATGTTTGATGTCGATAATGATGGTCAAGTCGAACTGATGGTTGGCGATATTTTTGGCACTCTTAACGTTTACGAAAACGAAAATGATTCTAGAGATGGCGACCCCGTCTGGAGCGATCATTCCCCATTGAAGACCGCCGAAGGAAAAGCCATCAAAGTTTCGAATTGGTGATGCGTCGGCATGAGTTCACAGTTGGTGGACATCGATGCCGATGGTTACAACGACATCCTGGTTGGCAGTTTTGAAGGCGTGCCCTACTTGATTCGGGGAAGCGAGGAGGGTTTCAGTGAACCCCAGCAGATCAAGGACGCGACGGAAGAAACCGTAGTGATTGCCGACTTTTGGAATCACGAAGAAGACAAATGGGATAAGACGGATCGAGCGGAATCAAAGGGTCATTGCACATCAGTCGAAGCGGTTGATTGGGACGACGACGTTCTGCAGAGGAACCAGGTTTTGCCAAGACGAATCAAGCTATCGAAGCAGATGGCGAACCGATCGTGATCAAAGGCGGTCTGGCTGCCCCACGTGTTGTTGATTGGGACGGCGACGGTCTGTTCGACATCGTGTGCGGTGGCGCGAAGGGTGGAGTTTACTTTTTCAGGAACACGGGCGAGAAAGATGAGCCGGAGTTTGCTGCGGCTGAATCGTTAATCGAACCAGTCAAGGATCCGACCAAGTCATTTATCAGAAGGGTTCCTTCCATCGATGGCCAGCCTGCACTTCCGGGATCATCGTATCACATCGAATTCGTGGATTTTGATGCAGATGGCGACTTGGATTTGCTCGTCGGCGGTCGCAGTTCATGGCTTACCGGGCCGATCAGGACGCTGACCGAGGAAGAAGAAAAAGAACTCGAGGAAATCAACGCCCAGATTAAGGGAACCTTAAAAGAGATCCGTGAACTCACCAAGGAAGTAGAATCCAAAGAAGATCGCAAGGAACTTGTTGAGAGCGAAGACTATCAGGAGACGATGAAACATTACCGCGATTTGGCCAAAGAAAAAGCAAAATATAAAACCGACCCAACCGCCTCCGGCGATTTTGTTTGGCTCTTTCGGCGGAAGTAAATTGACGTCAAAGTCGTAGTCTCAGTCATAGCCTTAGTCTCAGTACCTTTACCTGTTTAATGCAGCAGCTACGGCGCCCTGCATCGTTTCCAATCCGGTCCGAGCCACGGTCAGTGCGTCTTGTTTCCAGTAGTTGCGATTGAACAGCTCCAATGACAACATTTGTCACGACTAGCGAACCGTAATTAGGTTTTCCACTCGTTCCTCAACCTGTTTCAAGCGGGCCTCGATATCCTGCAGCATGTGAATGATCAGGATGTGTGTTTTTTTTGCATCGATTCCTACGGGACTTGTATCGCTGTGAATTTGTTTGGCGATTTCTTCGTAGCGTTGTTCGTCAATTTCCATGGGTCTCTCTTTGATCTTGAAGGTTCTGTTAGAGAAGCCACATTTTAACAGTCCAGGGTGGGATCGGTAAACAACTTTGTTTCGGTCAATTTCTTGGATTGCTTGATCAACGAACGGCACCCAAAGGCGAAACAATGGAATACAATGGTCGGTTCAATTGTTCATGAAACTCATGGGACGCCATTTTGGAAACGTCTTAATGATCAGATACTCATTTCTTGTCGCTATTTGTTTGCTCGGAATTTGTTCCACACGTCCTGTGACTGGAGCGGATTCACAACACCCAAACATTGTGGTGATCCTGGCCGATGACCTGGGCTTTGGCGAAGTCCAACATCTCAATCCGAAGCGGGGCAAAATTCCAACGCCATGTTTGGATGCGATTGCCAAACAAGGAATGGTCTTTACTGACGGACACAGTGGATCGGCGGTTTGTACTCCCACTCGATACGGTTTGTTGACCGGGCGTTATGCCTGGCGGACGCGATTGCAAAAAGGTGTTTTGACGGGCGGCGAATCATTGATTAGCGAAGACCGACTGACCTTGCCCAAGATGCTCAAGACCCGAGGTTATCATACGGCCATCATTGGCAAATGGCATTTGGGGATGCTTTTCGATGGCGAAAAAAACGCAAAACGGGGCGTTCCAATCGGCAGCAAAGTAACACACGGACCGATTGATCGTGGTGGCTTTGACGAGTTCTACGGCTTCCACCATGCCAGACAAATGGACCTCTGGATCGCCAACGATATGGTCGCAGAACACGTTAAGCCAATCGAGATGTTGCCCAGGTTGACCAAGCAAGCCGTTAGTTACATTGAAAGTCGTAAAGGCAAAACGCAACCGTTCTTCTTGTATATTCCCTGGAACTCTCCTCACAGTCCCGTTGTGCCAACGGATGAATGGCAAGGGAAGAGTGGACTCAACGAACACGCTGATTTTGTGATGCAGACTGACGACAGCTTTGGACAGGTCTTCCAGGCGTTAAAGGATAACGGATTCTCCAACAACACCTTGGTCATTTGCAGTTCCGACAATGGCACTTCCGGACCGACTTCGAAGATGAAAGAACTGAAACATCTCGGTCATTTTTCAAGCGGCGATTTGCGAGGGTCGAAAG
>CAMYNE010000678.1 GCA_947259675.1 uncultured Pirellulaceae bacterium | reverse complement strand
GTTTGTGTCGGAGCCCTTTGCCTGATCAGCAGTTAGCGTAAACAGGATGCGGTCTGCATGATCGTTCTTCACCTCAAGGATTTCAGCAACGGCGCCGTCAAACACGACTCGATCACCGACTTCTGGAACTTTACCCGACCGCGTCATCAGAACGCCCGCAACTGTATCAACATCCAGTTCGTCAAGATTCATACGAAGTGCCTTCTCGACTTCTGAAATTGGCGTATTACCCAGAATCATGAATTTTCCCTTACCCAACGATTTCACACCAGGTTCTTCGACAAGGTCAAATTCGTCGTCGACTGGACCAATGATTTTTTCAAGTACATTCTCCAAGGTTACGATGCCAATGATCGTCCCATATTCGTCAATCACAAAGGTTAACAGCTGGTGTGTTGTCTGAATCTGTTTCAGGACTTTGCTGATTGGCATGTTCTCTGGGACTTTTACAGGTTTCCTCATCACCGCCCGCAAATCGAACTCAGTGTTGTTTTCATCGACCCCCAACAAGTCTTTCATGTGAACGACGCCCAGCAGTGAGTCGAGAGAGGAATCGCAAAGTGGATACCTCGTATGCTGCGTCTCCTTTGCGAACTTGAGCAGTTCCGGAAAGGGTTGATTGACATCGAGAATTTGAACTTCACCTCGAGGTACCATCACCAATCGACATATGAGATCATCAAACTCAAAAACTTTGTTTAGCATTCTATGTTCGGATACGGATAAATGTCCGTGGACGTGGGCCTCGCGCAACAGGGCGCGAATCTCCTCTTCGGTGTGTGGTGTATCATGGCCGCTTCCACCACGCAGTCCCATCCAACTCAAAAGCAGTTCGGTCGCACCGTTCAAGATGTACATGAATGGATACAGTAAATAATAGAAAACCTTCATCGGTGCTGCGCACCACAGGACTAGCTTTTCGGGTTGTCGAATAGCAAAGATTTTGGGTGCCTGTTCACCAATTACCAGATGCAACGATGTAATCACCGAAAACGAGAAGATAAAAGCAATGACGTGAAGCAAATTCTCTGACTCAACCCCGGCCGCTTCGAACACCGGTGTAATCAAGAACGCAAAAGCCGGTTCACCAACGTACCCCAAGGCTAATGAAGCCATGGTGATTCCAAGCTGACAGGCCGAGAGGGTATGGTCCAACCTTTCCGCCAGCCATTTGGCCGTCTCGGCAAACATCTTTTTCTCAATCACCATTTTGTCGATCTGGCTGATGCGAACTTTCACCATCGCAAACTCAGCCGCCACGAAAAACCCGTTTAGCAAAACGAGGAAAATGGCGATCACCAACATTAACCAGGGATCAAATTGCAGCGTAGTTGATCCGGTCCCAGCATCCTGCGAGCCGTCGCTGGCAAATGCG
This sequence comes from uncultured Pirellulaceae bacterium, assembly GCA_947259675.1. Lineage (GTDB taxonomy): Bacteria > Planctomycetota > Planctomycetia > Pirellulales > Pirellulaceae > Mariniblastus. The sequence goes on along the minus strand of CAMYNE010000678.1, from coordinate 984 downwards.
AGTAAAAGACTGCCTTGCCCAACGGCAACGTCGGCAAATGCGAACAATTCGGTCATTTTTTATCCTGATTGAGCCGGAATGAGTTTCGATCGCAGTTTTTATGACAGCATGCGAACGCTTCGTCAAAAAGTCTGATCATGAACGACTCATTTTGTACTGAATTGAGCAAGCAAAAAAGGACAGATTGGCCACTCTGGTTAAATAGGCGTCTTTCACAAGATCAACGACAACGCACAATCCGCTCAGCAACGTTTTGCAAACGATAGCATCGGGGTTCGATCAGCATTGACTGAGATCTGCGAAGGCGGGACATTGTTGTGTCACAAGGACGTGCAACTGACTGAAATAGTCGACCCAAAAAACTCGAGGTGCAAGGATGCATTCAATAACACGATTTTTCACGTGTTTTACGTTGGTAGTTGGATTTGTAGCGACCGCGAATCTTGCCAACCCTTCCGCTGCAACCGTGACTCAGGAGTTTCGCTTGCCGGCGGCGAACTCTTCACAAAACGAACCTGAAGCGGTCATTGTCACTGCATCGCCAAATCAGCCAGCCGAAGACGATGAGCAGCACAGCATTCTGGATGCGGGCCAAAACGAGTCAATTGCCGCCGAAACAAAGTCGACTGATACGTCCAGGCGCGCGACGCCGACTCAGCAAGTCCCAATCTCTGAACGTGGGCGATTGAATTCCACGTTCAACCGCGTAGAGGGTGATGGCAGTAATGCGTTTGGTACATTTGCAAAATCCGAAAACAACTCAGCCGAACCACAACAGGCTGCGTCGCAACCGCCTGCCATACCATCCATTACAGATAACCGACTACGCGGAGATTCCAATCGTTCGCCCGCTTTGAATCCGACCACCAGGAATGAATCACGGTTAACCGATCAGCCTGGCTGGGACGAGCAACCAACTCCTCCCTTGCCTTCGCAACGACTAAATAGCTCGCCTTCCTCGATGCCGTCAATGAAAGCTCCCCC
>CAMYNE010000677.1 GCA_947259675.1 uncultured Pirellulaceae bacterium | reverse complement strand
GCAGCTTTTTCGTCAAAGCTGCTATTTGCGGAGCGAGTTTGGCAGACTCAGCTTCCCGCTGCTGTTGCGACTCGTCTTTTAACGGACGATCGCCGTACTCGACGCCAGCGAAAAACGCCTGCATCGCGTAGTAGTCTCGTTGGGAAATCGGATCAAACTTGTGGTCATGACAGCGGGCACAACCGACGGTTAGTCCCAAGAACGTTCCACTGGTTCCCACGATCATCTCGTCGAGCGCGTCTTGGCGGGCAAGTCGTTTGGAGGCTTCGTCTTTTCCAATTTGGCCCGGCAATAGAGCGGCCGCGGCCACCAAAAACCCGGTCGCCGCATCTTCGCCCACTGAATCGCCAGCTAACTGTTCGAACACAAATTGGTCATAGGGTTTATCATCGTTAAAGGCACGAATCACATAGTCTCGATAGGGCCAGGCATTGGGCCTCGGCGTGTTGACTTCAAAGCCATCGGTATCCGCATACCGCACGATGTCCAGCCAATGTTGTGCCCATCGTTCGCCATATCGCGGGCTATCGAGCAAGCGATTGACGAGTTCGCGAGTAGCAGATTGCGGATCGTGAGCGAACGCTTTTTCGAATTGTTCGATTTCATCGGGCGTGGGCGGCAAGCCATGTAGGTCGAAGAACAATCGACGAACGAGCGACGTCGCATCGGTCGGTTGGGCGAGTTTAAATCCAGCTTGGTTGAGTCGTTTTCGAATAAACGCGTCAACCGGATGTGTTTCGGCCAAATCGGGTGGTTCAACAATGCCAAGTGGTTGAAACGCCCAGTGTTTTGCGGGGTCGACTTGTGGCGGTTCATTTTCAGGTGCGTGACCACCCTCGCGGATCCACTTTGTAATCACCTCGATTTGGTCAGTCGTAAGTGCATCACTTTCCGGAGGCATCCGTTCATCTGGATCAGTTGCCGTAATCCGCTGTAACAGCAGACTCGCATTCACGTCTTGCAAATCAATCGCCGGACCGCTGTCGCCGCCTTGTCGAATCGAGGCACCTGTATCTAGCCGCAGTCCAGCTTCCTGATTGATCGCCCCATGGCAAGCGTAACACTTGGTCTGTAGCAGTGGTTTGACCTGATTGACGTAAAACTCGACGCGTTCATCAAACGCAGCAGCGGTATCCTGCTGTGTTACGACCCCGAACATCACGATAAGCCAACCGAGGATATGCAGAAGCTTCAACATTTTGGATTGCCGTTACTGACGTAGATTCAGTTTATTAAGACAGTTTATCAAGTTCCTCTGCGTGACGAGAAGCTATCAATCGCCCAGAGCGTAGGTTTTTGATCGAATGATGTTAGTTGCAACATTCTGACATCCAAAAATTCACTTGGATGGATCCACCACTGCCCAAACTTGCGAAAGAAGACATTTGGGCCGAATGATCATTGATTACATACCTACTCCATTACTTCCTCCCACCTAATCGGTGGGGATGTGGGCAGTTAATTCAATTTTCTTGACGGTATTTACTTCGGTTTACGAGTAGTGTCTTGTTATTTCTTTGCAACGTATCGTAAGGCAAATACCATAAAGTTCTCACACCTTTACCAAGGGGATCCAAAATGAAACTCTTTAAGACCGCCGTATTCGTTGTTCTGAGCATTTCATCTTTCGCCATTTTTGATTTGTCGGAATCGTCCGCACAGTTATTTGGCAAACGCAATTGCAAGCGTTGTTGCCAACAATTTTGTCCACCCATTAATCCATGCGCGACTGCATTATCCAACACAATGACAGGTTTGAATGCAGTAGGTTCACAGTTCGTAGCACCGGCAAACACGTGCGGAACGTGTACCGTCGTTTACGACGAGAAAACGAATAGATGGATCGAAATCAAATCATGTAGTGCTTCCACCTGTTACTGCCCCATGCCTGTCACTGAAGACACAAACTTGATCAAATATGATGTTTTGAAACTTGGCTGTAAACCAATAGCAAACCTACCCGTAGCGGTCGTAGCCAATGAGCTCTATCTGTCTTTTACAACTGATGCAAATGGGGGATCATATACACACAATTACTGGTTTTACGCTTCTGCTTCAACGAATAAGGAAATGGAGCCATTTCATATTCGAATTGAGGATCCCGCAGGAGTTGCTACAACTGCGTGGATTATCGAGGTTGATTACTTCCCAAACAGAACAATTCTTTCGTATCCGGCGAATGAGTCGTCCCCGATTACCTCCCCGTTTGACACGCTGAAATTTTATCGCTCCACCAGCACTTCAATCGAACTCCAATTCATCAACGAGAACTCACGACAGATTGATTTTGGAAAATTTACGATAACAGTAACGAGGAACTTTCCATAACAATCCAATCAAGATCTAAGAAACGAAAAAATGATGCCATTCG
>CAMYNE010000676.1 GCA_947259675.1 uncultured Pirellulaceae bacterium | reverse complement strand
ATCGCCATGCCAATCCCGGTCAACAATACAAATACGTGATCCGCAACGGCAGCCAGGTAATCTGGAACACTGATCCCCGCGAAGAACAGATCACAAACTCGGTCGGAAATTCCGTCATCTTTGATCCGCAATTCAACTGGACCGATGGCGGTTTCAACATGCCGCCGTGGAATGAACTGGTGATCTACGAGCTGCATATTGGAACACTGAATGACCAACCGGGTGGCTCGCCGGGAACTTTTGACACCGCCATTCAAAGGCTGGACCATATTCAATCCATCGGTGCAAACGCGGTCAGCGTGATGCCGATTAATGAATTCCCCGGCGATTTCTCCTGGGGATACAACCAGAGTAATCCCTTCGCAGTTGAATCGGCTTACGGCGGACCGGCAGGCTGGAAAAGATTTGTCGACGCGGCCCATGCCCGCGGAATCGCCGTGATGCTCGATATGGTTCATAACCACTACGGACCCAATGACATGGATCTGTGGCGATTCGATGGTTGGTATGAAAACGATCGCGGCGGAATCTACTTTTATCAAGACGAGCGTGCCGACACGCCATGGGGCGATACGCGTCCAGATTTTGGTCGAGGCGAAGTTCGCTCGTTCATCCGCGACAATGCGATGATGTGGCTGACCGATTTTCATGTTGACGGATTCCGTTGGGACTCCACGCTTAACATTCGTACGAACAACAATGGCGACAATCCCGAAGGCTGGTCCTTGATGCAATGGATCAACGACGAAATCGACGTCGTTAAGCCTTGGGCGTTTTCGATGGCGGAAGATCTTCAAAACAACTCTTATATCACCAGGGATACAGGGGCAGGCGGGGCCGGTTTTGACTCGCAGTGGAATGCCCAGTTTGTCCATCCGATTCGAGCCAACCTGGAAGCGGTCTTCGATAACGATCGAGACATGTGGGCCGTGCGCAACGCGATCGCTTTCCAGTATTCAGCCGACGCATTTGAACGTGTGATTTATACCGAGTCGCATGATGAAGTTGCCAATGGACGTTCTCGTGTTCCGGAAGACATCTGGCCTGGGAATGCGGCCAGCTGGGAATCCCAAAAACGTTCCACGCTCGGCGCAGTGATCGTGATGACTTCTCCGGGCGTTCCGATGATTTTTCAGGGCCAGGAGATTCTTGAAGACGGCTACTTTGATGATGATGACCCGATTGACTGGTCCAAAGAAGTGACGCATGCCGGGATCAAACAGCTGTACACCGATTTGATTCGTTTGCGACGCAACTGGTATAACCACACCCGCGGTTTGCGAGGTCAAAATACCAATGTCTTTCATGTCAACAATTTCGATAAGGTGATCGCTTTTCACCGTTGGGAAAACGGTGGCAGCGGCGACGACGTGATTGTGGTTTGCAATTTTTCTGTAAACACAAAATTCAACTATCGAATCGGCTTGCCACGCGACGGAGTTTGGAACGTTCGTTTCAACACCGACTGGAACGGTTATTCGGGCGACTTCGGCAATCACTACACGCCCGACATCACGGCCGAAAACACCGACTGGGATGGGCTTAACTTCAGCGGCGAATTGTCTGTTGCTCCCTATACGGCGGTGATCCTGTCGCAGGATTAGGCCTCACTGCCGACTGACAACTGCCGACTGCCAACTGAAACCCCATGCCCGAGTTACCCGACGTCGTCGTCTACATCCGCTCGCTCGACAATTTGTTGGGCGGTCAAGTTCTTAGAAAAGCGATTGTCAAAAGTCCTTTCGTCCTGCGCACTTTTGATCCACCATTGGAAGATGCAAATGGTTTGACAATTGACCGGTTTTCTCGCATCGGGAAACGAATTGTCTGGCACTTGGTCGATGAAAACGGGCATGACAAAATCAATTTTGTTTTTCACCTGATGATTGCCGGGCGATATCACTGGAAGAAACCCGGTAAAATGCCGACGGGCAAAAACGATTTAATTGCGTTTCAGTTTGAACATGGCACGATGATGTTCACGGAGGCCAGCACAAAGAAACGGGCATCCCTTCATGTTGTCGCCGCCAGCCGCTCGCTGGCTCCGTTTGATCGAGGCGGAATTGAAGTCTTGAATTGTTCGCTACAAGAATTTTCGGATGTGCTGACGCGCGAAAATCGAACTCTGAAAAGAGCACTCACCAATCCCGTAAATTATTCGGGAATTGGCAACGCGTACTCAGATGAAATTTTGTTATTGGCTGGACTGTCGCCCACCCAACGCACGCAAAATCTCAAACCGTCTCAAATCGAACGACTTTTCGAGGCTGTCGTTTCCACGATGAACCTGTGGGTCGAACGTCTCTCGGATTCGACTGGCGACAAATTCCCGGAAAAGGTATCCGCGTTTCGCCCCGAAATGATGGCGCATGGAAAATTC
>CAMYNE010000675.1 GCA_947259675.1 uncultured Pirellulaceae bacterium | reverse complement strand
TCCTTGTCATTCGTTTTATCCGCTTTCGATTTACCTTTGGTTGACGACGTCATCTTTCTCACTCCTATAATTGAGTTTGCTGTTGCCTGTCGCTTTCGGACCAGTTGCTACAACTTCGAACGATTTTTGCTTGGTTTTGGTGTTGGTACCGCCTTTAGCCCAATCATGTTCAATACGAATCAAAACGCATCGGTCACCTCCGCAGACGTTGATCATTCAGGCTCCAGGGCTCGTAAGACCAAAGCACAACGAATTGACTGTCAGACTAGCTTGGTGATATTTCATTGGCCTCGTAACCGCATCGTCGAGCGTTGTCTAGACATGCGGATCGTTTCGCATAGCCTTCAGTTGACGCAGCGATAATGCGCCCATTGGCGGCGATTCTCCGCCATCTCCATTTGTTTCGGGCGTCCTTATAGAACTCCCACCGATCATTCGTCTCGGACATCTTCATTACCTCAGACAGTATTTTGCGTTGGTTATGCCGACACCTTGTTTCTACGCCAAACGCTAGACCTTGTTGACGTTACGTGCGTTCGTACGGCGCGTTGCTGCAGCGAGTCATACAGGGGCAGGATAAACGTGTAGAGGCTGCACAAAAGCGCGGCAACGGCACAATAAATGAGAATTTCAGTCATTTCCATCTCCTTGGTGTTCCGTGCGATCTGTCGACTGGCACGGCAAAATATCTTCGAGACAGAAGTTGCAATTGTGGTGCCAAACGTCAATCCACGGCGCCGGTTTGATGTTTTTGAAGCTGGGTGTGCGTTGTCGCACAGTAAGTGTTCTAGTTCGTCGCAGTTGTTAACTAAAACATATTGGTATCAGCTGTTTTATTTGACTGGCATTTGACTTGCATGGTCAACGGTCCGAATGCGTCGACCAAGCTCTTGTGGCACATCCATGAATCATCAAGCGAAATATATTCGTGAACGAAATCCTTGCAGCTGAATTACGTCGGAAGACACTTGAAGCGATTCACGATAGTGCAGTCGATGCGATCATTACCATTACCGAACGCGGCATTATCGAAACCGTAAATCCCACCACAGAATCTCTATTTGGATATGCTCCCGACGAGTTGCTAGGAGAAAGCGTCAATATCCTGATGCCCAGTCCGTTCCAAGACGAACATGACAGTTATCTGCGCAATTATCTGAAAACCGGGTCCCGAAGCGTCATTGGCATCGGTCGTGAAGTTGTCGCGAAAAAGAAAGACGGGTCGACGTTTCCGATTCACATTACCGTCAGTGAAGTACAACTTGAGGGGCGCCGAGTATTTGCTGGTTTCATCCGCGATCTTAGCGAACTCAAATTAATCGATGAGCAACGAGAAATGCTCGGTGGGATCATTGAAAATTCGCTGAATGAAGTCTTCACCTTTGATGCTGAAACATTCCGGTTCATACAAGTGAATCGTGGTGCTCGCGAAAACCTCGGATACACCTTGGAAGAACTTCACCAGCTGACCCCTCTTGATATCAAGCCTGATTACACGCGTGAGGAGTTTGAGAGCAAAATTATTCAACCTCTGCTCAGGCAAGAGGTGGAGAAAGTCAATTTCGCCACCGTGCATCAACGCAAAGACGGCTCGGTTTATGACGTCGAAGTTAATTTGCAGCTTTCAACGCACCTGAACAAACCTGTTTTCGTAGCAATCATTCTGGATGTTACCGAGCGGTTACAGCAGGAACGATCGCTGCAACAACAACAGGCAAATATGCAAGCAGAACTTGAGCGGTTGGTCGAAACGCGAACGACAGAGCTGCACAAGGCACAAGCCGATTTGGTTCGTAGCGAGAAATTCTCCACGCTCGGCAAGGTTTCCGGTGGGATTGCTCACGAGATTCGCAATCCACTGAATGCGGTCAAAACGTCGGCCTACTATTTGATGAATGCGAAAAACGTTTCCTCAGAGAAAGTCAAGGAACATCTGCAGCGAATTGATCGACAGGTGACCTTGATCGACAGTGTGGTCACGGCGCTTTCGGATGTCGCGAAGCTTCCGGACGTCAATTTGCGTCCGGTCGCGATGGGACCTCTCCTGCGCGAAGTCGTCGGCTCCACCCACCTGCCATCAAACATTCAAACGGTGTTTGAGTTTCCCGCAACGTTGCCCGATGTAGTGACAGATGAAAACCAGATCGGCATCGCGTTTCGAAATCTGGTTCGCAACGCCCGTGATTCGATGACCGATGGTGGAACTCTCATCATCCGGGCTGAAGTCAATGAAGATTCAGTTGTTTTTTCGGTAATTGACACAGGGGTTGGAATCTCAGAGCAAATCCTGGATAACGTTGTCGAGCCGCTTTTTACGACCAAAGCACGTGGCATGGGGCTCGGTTTGTCAATCACACTGGCAATTGTTGAAAAGAATCAGGGGT